>JAGRJL010000475.1:2735-12180 GCA_020442775.1 Lysobacterales bacterium
ACACCCACCAACATCCTCGGCTGCACCAACGATTTTTGCTGGGGGCTGACCACCAATCCGCTGGACGTGACCGACGTCTATCAGGAGCGCCTGCAGCTCAATACCTATGGCTTGCCCACTCATACGGTTTATCAGGGCAATCCAGAGCCGGTGGTGCTGGTCTTCCAGAGCTACTTCCTCAACCAGATCGGCGATGGCACCACCGACAACCTGACCCGTGCCAACGACATCGGCTATCTCAATGGTGCGGCGACGGTGCTGGTGCCGCGACGCAACTTCGGGCCGATTCTGAGCATCGACACCGCCACTTCCACCGGCCTGTCGGCGCAATACACCGGCTGGGGAGCGACGTTCGAGCTGGAGGCCTTCCGCCGGGTCAATCGGGCGCGCAATCTGACTGAATTCCGCGAGGCACTGACCTACTTCGACGTCGGCTCGCAGAACTTCGCCTATGCCGACAAGACCGGCAACATCGCTTACTACACCACCGCGGAACTGCCCATTCGCGACGACCTGCAGAACCTGCAGGCGCCCGATGGCGGGATTCCGCCGTTCCTGATCCGCGATGGCTCGGGCACCCTGCGCCACGAGTGGCTACCGGCCAGCTCCCGTCAGCAAAATCAGGCGCTGCCCTATGAAGTGCTGCCGCTGGCGGAGATGCCGCAGGTGGTCAATCCGGCCAGTGGTTACATTGCCAACGCCAACAATGATCCGGTGGGCAATACCCTGGACAACAACCCGCTCAATCAGCTGCGTCCGGGTGGCGGCTTGTACTATCTGGAGAAGGGCTACTCGGCTTACCGCATGGGTCGAATTGACCGCTTGCTGCAGGAACGTATCCGGGCCGGGCAGACCATCACCCGCGCCGACCTGAAGGAAATGCAGGCCAACAACCAGCCGCTGGACGCCGAACTGCTGACGCCCTATCTGCTCACGGCCGGCAGCAATGCACTCAGCCCCGGGGCCTGGTCGCAGCTGGCCGCGCTGGCGGCTGATCCGGGCGTGCAGGCGGCATTGGTGCGCCTGGCGGAGTGGGATTTCTCCACCCCGACCGGAATTCAGGCCGGATTTGATCCGGGCGACAATCCCAACAATCTGCCGGCGCCTTCGGCCGGGGAGATCACCAACTCTACCGCGGCGACGATTTACGCTGGCTGGCGCAGCAAGGCGATCCGCAACGTGATCGATGCGACCCTGACCCGGGTGGGTCTGGCAAGCGCGCTGCCGGGTAGCGAAGAATCCAATCGCGCGCTGAAGAACCTGCTGGACAACTTCGCCACCCGAGGGGGTGTCGGTGCCTCCGGTCTGAACTTCTTTGCGGTCAGTGGGGCCCCGGATGCGGCATCGGCGCGTGACTTCCTGTTGCTCAAGAGCCTCAAGGACGCGCTCGACATGTACGCCTCGGCCGATTTTGCGGCGGCCTTCGCTGGCTCGACGGATATCAATGACTATCGCTGGGGCCTGCTCCACCGCATCGTCTTCGATCATCCGTTGGGTGGGGCACTCAATATTCCCGGTCCCAATCCCTTCCCCTTCCGCGATGTGGGGACCGGATTGCCGGGACTGGCGCGTCCCGGTGGCTATGAGGTGGTCGATGCCTCCAGCCATTCGCTGCGTGCCGACGGGGTCAACGAGTTCATGTTCGGCAGCGGCCCCAATCGTCGCTTCATCGGTGAAATGACCGACGTGCCGGTGTATGAGCAGATCCTCCCCGGCGGCCAGAGCGGGGTGATCACCGACGGCCCGCTGTATGTCAGTCAGCTGTCGCGCTGGTTGACCAACAACTACAAGAGTCTGGTAATTGACGAAAACGCCGCGGTAGCCGGTTCGGTCGCGCGTCAGAACTTCACCCCCAGATAGCGACAACGGCGCCGGACTCCGGTCCCGGCGAGAAGACCTCGAGGGGTCCAGCAATGGGCCCCTTTTTTTGCCATCGGGCGGTGACAGGCCGTCCGTCTGCAGATGGATGCGATGTCCGAACAACTGCTCAGGTATTTCATGCTCAGCGGCTCTCAGCTGGTCAAGCTACATGCCGACATGCACAAGACGGTGCCCCCAGGCAGCCAGTGTCAGGCCCGGGTGGAGGTCAAGCTGACCCCGCTCAAGCCAGAGGAGAGTGATCAGCCAAAGCACTTTCTGGTTTCAGTGCGGTTCTATTGCCAGGGCACGCCGCCAGCGGGTCAGGAGCAGGAGCGTTTGTTCACGATCGAACTGGTGATCAACCTGGCCTACGTGCAGTTCAGCGGCGATCCGATCAGCTTCGAATACTTCGCTCAGCATCACGCCTCGCTGAGCCGGCAGATCTATCCGCTGATTCAAAGCCAGGCCAGCACGGTACTGCATCAACTGGGGCTGTCGATGGTTCGACTGCCGATGGATCTGAGTGAGCGGGCCGTGAGCGACAGCGGGACGGTGCATTAGCTCCAGAGAAGGGCTCAGGGAAAAGGGCCCAGGGCCCAGTTGACTACAGGCCGGGTGGGGCGCCCTTTCTAGCCCGCATTATTCATGAACCTTCTACTGCGGCTTCCGCAGGTGCGCTGTGGCGCGGTTTGCTCCCTGCTATCGACTCGACGTACCGTCAGTACGCCTTCGCCGATCTTAAGGTCCGCGAACCGCACCACAGCACACCTGCGAAACCCTCGCGACGTACATTCATGAATAATGCGGGCTAGCCTGATTGCGAGGCCAACTCGGATTGCTCGGCGGCTGCGACCAGCGATTCGGGGAGGTCGGAGAGCTCTTCCTGGAAATACAGGTTGTAGCGGTCCTGAAAGGCCTTCCTCACCGGCGCGCCATCCTCGCTCAGCGAGCGCTGCGGGCCGGTGACGAAGAACATCTCCACGCCTTGACGTTCCTTGGTGACGATCTGACCGCGGCTCTCCAGTTCGAAGAAATCCTTGACGTGCAAACGAACATCTTCCGAGATGTTGATTCTTCCGGGACTCCCGCCCTGCTCCAGTCGAGCCGCGCGATTGACCGTTGAGCCCCAGATGTCGAAGGCAAACTTGTTGATGCCGACCACGCCGGCGATCACCGGACCGGTGTGAATCCCCACCCGCACCTGCCAGGGTGGATAGCCGGGTCGCTGACTAAGTTCCTTGGCTACTTCAATGAACTCCCATCCCACCAGTACCGCATTGACGCAGTGCGCCAGGCGACGGCTGGGGACCCCGGCCACCGCCATGTAGCAATCGCCGATGGTCTTGAGCTTCTCCACACCGTATTTTTCGCAAATCCGGTCAAAGGCGGTGAAATAGGCGTTGAGAATTTCCACCAGCTTGTCCACCGAGATCTTCTCGGTGGCCAGGGTGAAACCCTTGATGTCGGCGAACAGCACGGTGCCCTGCGAGTAGTACTGGGGCGCGACCTTGCCGGCGGTTCTCAGCTCGGCAGCGGTGGATTCGGGCAGGATGTTGAGCAGCAGCCCCTCGGCGCGGGCCCGTTCGCTCTCAACCTTCTCGTATTGCTCGTCGATCTCGGCACGCGCCGCGGCGAGCTTGCCGCCCATGGCGTTGAAGCTCTGCGCCAGATCACCCAGTTCGTCCCGAGAGTTGTCTTCCAGGCGGGTGCTGAGCTCCCCCGCACCAATCTGCTCGGCGCCCCGGCGCAGCTGCGCCAATCGCTTGACCAGATCGCGCGAAAACACCAGCAGCGCCAGCAGCAGGACCAGGGTGGAGCCGGCAAACATCAGCACCGTAATCCGGCTGGTCAGCTGAGTTCGCTCGTAGTAGTCCTTGCGCGCCTGATCCACCCGCAGGCGTTCCTCGGCGATCAGTTCCGGCAACAGCAGCAGGGTGACTTCGGTCGAAAGCGGCTCACCGTTAACCGACAACTCGGTGATGGCCTCCATATGCTGGCGCCCGAAGAAGAGATAGAAGCGACGCCATGAACGAATCAACTCGTTGCTCTTGGCAGTGACCTTCTCCAGAGCCACTCGATTGCGGTCGGAAATGAGCTCGGCGACCGCCTCGAAGCGTTGGCTGATGGATTGCGACTTGCTGTCGAAGTCTTCGATCTGTTCGGGGCTGAGCGCGATATCGCCGGAGTTGTCGTTGAAAGTGACGAGGATCTGAATCTGCTTCTGAATATCGCTGAACTCTCGTTCAATCCGGCCTAACTCCACCTGGGTCTCATTGGCCTTTCGCAGCTCCTCCAGAGAACTGTCGGTTTGATTCTTCCCCCAGTAATAGACGTACAGATTGGCGCCGGAGAAAATCACCACCAGCATGAAAACCAGAATCAGTTTGGCCCGAATCGACATGCGCTATCCGTGTGCGGAAGGCGGGCAAGGCTGGCCCGCACCCTGGAATTCTAAGCTTAGCGCGAAGCGGGCAGCCACGGTCGCCCGCTACTGGCTTTTGTGGCTGCTGCGCCGAATGCGGGTCGAAGCACGCACCCGTCGGCTGATCGCGCGAGGGGCCCCAGCTGGACTAGAAGCGCAGCGGGTAGTTCTCGTCTTCCGGCATCAGGCCGTCGATCTTCATCACCTTGGCACCGTCAGGCACGTCAGTGCTCTCGACAAAGGCAACGCAGCCAGGGATCTTGCTGATCAGGGTGGCCGCCATCTCGTTGGACAGCACCACCTTGGGGCCGGAGGCGACCTCGGTGCGGAACACCTTGGAGATCCAGAATTGACGGTACTGGGCTTCGGTCATCTGCATGACCTTGCCGAGCAGGATGTCGCGTTCCCAGGAGACCGGCGCCTGGATCAGCAGGGTGATGCCGGTACCGTCTTCCCAGAAGCGCACCTCTCCCACCAGAATCTTGCGCAGTTCCTCTTCGCTGATGGTCTCCTGCTTGACCTGTGGGTTGACGATGACGGCGATGCTGCGGGTGCCTTCCGCGCTGTCGCCGTCGGCAGCTACGGT
The DNA here is from genome assembly GCA_020442775.1 of Lysobacterales bacterium. Taxonomy (GTDB): domain Bacteria; phylum Pseudomonadota; class Gammaproteobacteria; order Xanthomonadales; family SZUA-5; genus SZUA-5. The sequence continues at coordinate 7,604 of JAGRJL010000475.1, forward strand.
AGGCGCCGCCGAGCAAATCAGCAGCAGCAGCGCAAGAAGCGTCCTTAGCATGTACAAACTCCAGCGCTGACTCACCAGAAGATCACCGCATATTGGGCCTGCAGGCTGTTGCTGCCCAGACCGCTGTCATGGAAACGATCGCGCCGGACTTCGAACTTCAGCGCGCTGGAAGGGCTGACGTCATAGCGTGCACCCAGTGAAAGGCGTGTGGTCGACTGCAGACGGGAATACACGAGGTCGTCTTCGTCAATATCGGTGTAATCCACCCGACCGTAGGGACGCAGGCGCTGCCAGTCCTTCAGCCGAAAGTTATATTCCAGGTAACCAGCGTAGCTATCGCTGGTTCCCCTGCCGCGATCGGCGTCATGCTGAACCCAGGCAACCTCGCCCAACAGGGCAGCCGTGTCGGTCAAGTGATTGATGTGTGCCGTGAGGATCCGCTCCTGGAAGTCACCAGCTTCTCCCTCAAGATCTCCGACCCAGAAGGAACCGCCAAATGCGCTCCCGAGGCGATCGCTCGGCTTGATGTTGATCTGGGCCATGACCGACCAGTTGCTGTCGAGATGCGGGCCGTTGCCGGCGCTCTCCCCGCCATGCTTCAAACCCAGTTCGTCATGGAAATCCAGATCTGCCAGCGCGATGTCTTCGTCTCGACCCCCACCCACGCTCAAATCAAGGTCGATGATTTTCTCGCCCTTGCGGAAGCTGCGCTCGTACATTGCCCCCCAATGGTGGGCCGGAAGAAAGGTCCCGCCAAACTCGGTCTGCAGGGGACGGTCCTTGCTGACCTGGAGCCAGCGACCGTGATGGTAGTACTGATTCCAATAGCCTACTGGCGAGTGAAAACGGCCAACGGACAGCTGACTGACGTTGTCAATCTGGTACTTGGCGACTACTCGCTCCACCCGCAGTGTGGAATTGTCCCTGGTCGCGGTTCCCTCTACCTCCATGAAGGCACTCCAGCGAGTGCCCAGTTGCGAGGAAAAGTGGCCAACCAGACGGGCTTCCTCAAATCCCTGCACCTGCTGAGGGGCTCCCGGTTGGTCCTCGCCGCTGATCTGGTCGGCGAAGTCGATGTGGAAGAAGGTCAACAGATTCAGGTTGTAGAGCGTGTCTTCACTTTCCAACAGGGTTACAGCGGGTGCCGGACTGCCTATCAGCAGGGCAAGAGCCGCGGCAAGCGCCGTTCGCTTCGAGCGCAGGCGAATCAGGTGGCTTTGAGCGCTGGGCATGGTTGACCGTTTCCAGTATCGGACATCGTTCATAAGCTTACGGTAGATCGATCGCGCCGGGCACCCTGTGGCGTCCGGGCACCGGGAGGTTTCACCAACGTTCCATAATTACACACTCGGCCCGTCTGCGGCGGCCTTCAGGCCGGCCAGCGCCGGAACATGATCAATCAGCTCCGGCGAAAGGCCATCGCCTGAAAGCGGATCAAACGTTAATCTTGATTTCTGATGACCTGCAAGGAGCCAGCATGTTCGCCAAATTCTCGCGCAGTTGGGCATTGATCAAGGCCAGTGCCTCGGTGCTGTCCAAAGACAAGGAATTGCTGGTTTTTCCGGCGGTTTCAGCGGTTGCCACGCTGCTGGTGGCGGCCAGCTTCCTCGGACCGATTGTCTGGTGGGCGATGGGGCATCCAGGTGAGTTGGAGTCTCAGGAACTGTCTCCGCTCTGGTACCTGTACGCCTTCTGTTTCTATCTGGTGCAGTACTTTGTGATTTTTTTCTTCAACACCGGTCTGATCGGTGCGGCGTCCATCCGCCTGGAGGGTGGCGATCCCACGGTCAGCGATGGATTGCGAATTGCCTGGTCGAAGATCGGGGTGATCTTTGGCTATGCCGCGATCGCGGCCACCGTCGGCATGATCTTGCGCGCCATCGAAGAGCGCGCCGGCTGGCTGGGCCGGATCGTGACCGGGTTGCTCGGCACGGCGTGGACCGTGGCCAGCTTCATGGTGGTGCCGGTGCTGGTGCACCGCAATGTGGGGCCGGTTGACGCGGTCAAGGAAAGCGCCAGTCTGCTGCGCCAAACCTGGGGTGAGAACCTGATCGGGCAGGGCGGCATTGGCGTCGTTTTCGGGCTGCTTTACGTGTTGATGTTTGTGCTCCTGGGCGGAGTCGTCGCGCTCTCTGCGGCGACCCAAAGCGCGGTCCTGATCGGCTCCACCGTCGCTGTGGGCGTGGTATGTGTCCTGCTGCTGGCGCTGACCCAGTCGGCGCTGCAGGGGATCTATTCGGCGGCGCTTTATCGCTATGCGGTGGGTCACCAGAATGCCGAGGAGTTTTCCGGGCCATTGCTGCAAAACGCCTTTGCACCAAAGCGCTGAGGTATTCAGGACTGGGCGGTAGTATTGGCGCAATCTCAGCTGATGAGACCGGAGCGGTGGATGGTGGAGTTCGGGCTGCAACCGGACTCGATCGATGAATGCCAACGGACGCTCGACACCGCCGCTGTCGGATTTGCTCGGCCTGCAGTCGCATGCGGTCGAGGCTCTTTACGCCTGCGCGCTGGGCTACAACGGCTCGGCACGCACCGAGATTGCGCGGCTCTGCGCGCTGTGGGAGGTCGTCGCCGAACAGTGGACTGACGCGGAGGGTCAGCGCGTCGGTCTGTGGATGCGCGAGTTCGAATGGGCTGATCGGCAGTCCAGTCGAGAGGGCAAGTTCGCCGTGCGCAGCCAGTGCTGCTATCGAATCTGGCGATTGCTGCAGCGGCGGTTGGCCCGGCGTCTGGACTACGACTGGCCTGAGGGCGGCTTGATGCTGGATCTACCAAGAAGCGCGCCAGCAGATCAGCGCGAGCTGGCGACCGTCGACGAGCCGCCATTTCATCCGGTGAAAATTGAAATCATCGACGTGGAGGGCTGATGAAGCCCTTGCTCGATCAACTGATGGCGATCACGGTGAGCCTGGCCCAGGACCTGCGAGGCCAGGCCAAGCACGAGTTGGCTCAGCTGATCGCTGATCCCGCGCTGGCTGATCTGGGTGAGCCCGGGGAGGCCATACGTGACGAGTTGATGGAGGTGCGTTCAGCGCTGATTTTCACCGACTTCGATCGAATCGCCATCGGCAATACGCTGTGGTTCGCTTACCTGCGGATCGGTGACATTGATTCCGCCATGGCTCAGCGACCCAGCAGTACCAGCGACAGCCAGGGCACGTAGGTAATCACCAGCACGCAGCCCAACAGCAGCAGGAAGAACGGCCAACTGGTGCGGATCACTTCGGTGACCGGCTTGTCGAAGCGGTAGGCGGTGATGAACAGATTCATCCCCAGCGGGGCCAGGAACAGCCCGATCTGCAGGCTGGCCAGGAACAGGATGCCGAAGTGCACCGGATCCATGCCGTAGCCGGTCGCGATCGGCAGCACCAGCGGGGTCAGCACCACGATCGCTGGGTAGCCCTCCAGCAGCATCCCAAAAAACAGCAGGAAGGCGGTCAGCGCGAGCAGGAACAGCCACTTCTGGCTGACCTGCGTCTGGACCCAGTCAAACAGCTGGGTGGGAACGTCGGCGTCGATCAAATAGTTGGTCAGGGCGAAGGCCGCGCCGAGGATCAGGAGAATCCCGCCCACCAGCATCATCGCCTCACGGATCACCCCGGGCAGGCGCGCGAACTTCACCTCCCGGCGGATCACCACGGTCACCGCGAAGACATAGACCGCGGTCAGGGTCGCCGCCTCCGAGGGGGCGATTTGTCCGGAATAGATACCGCCCAACACCAGGATGGGCAGCGGAATCTCCCATTTGGCGTCGACAACGGCGTCGCGTGCCTCGCTCCAATCGAAGCGGCGCTGTTCGCGCGGAATTTTCGGTGCCTGGGTGGCGGCATAGACGGTGAGCACCAGCAGCATCAGCAGTCCGGGCAGGATCCCGGCGAGGAACAGGTCCTCCACCGACACCGGCGGACTGGTGTTGAGCTGCTGCGCGACCACCCCGTAGATGATCAGCGGCAGCGAGGGCGCAAACAGCAGGCCCAAACTGCCGGAGGCGGTGACCAGGCCGAGCGAGAAGCGCTCGCTGTACTGGCCCATGATCAGCGCCGGATAGATCACTGCACCGAGCGCCACGATGGTCACCCCGGAGGCGCCGGTGAGCGCGGTGAACAGGGCGCTGGCGACCAGAGCGACCATTGCCAGGCCGCCGGGCATCCAGCCAACCAGGGCCTGGGTCATCCGCACCAGCCGCTTGGGCGCCTCACTTTCACTCAGCAGATAGCCGGCCAGGGTGAACAGCGGAATCGCCACCAGCACCGGCATCTCGCCCAGCCGATTGATCTCCACCGCAACGATCGCCAGGTCATAGCCCTGCGCGTAGAAGCCGAGCAGGGCAATCGCGGCGATCAGGGCAAAGAAGGGCGCGCCGAGCAGGGCCAGGGTGAGCAGCGCGAGGGCGATCAACCAGATCATCAGCGGGGTCGATGCAGGTCAAACCGGGGCGGCAGCAGATGTGCCAGCGCATGAACCGTCATCAGCGCGAAGGCTGCCGGCAGGATCGATAGCGCGACCCAGTTGGGAATGCCGCTGATGAACTCTGTGCCGCCTTCGCGCTCCAGTTCGAGCAGGGTCCAGCTGGC
>JAGRJL010000476.1 GCA_020442775.1 Lysobacterales bacterium
TGAAGACGGTCGGCAGCCGTTCGCTAAGCGACAGGTAGTTGAGCACGCATCCGAGTTCCTGCACGACGTGCCAGGCCAGCGAATGGGCAATGTCGATCGCGAATTTGACCCACCAATTCCCGTCGTCGAAGCGCCCTGCACCGATAGCTCCGGGACCGATCGCAGGCACGCGCTGGAGGTAGTTCTGCAATTGATCGAAATCGCTGTCCTCGCTCTTCTGCTTCATGATGATTTCCCGTCATGTCCGACTTCGAGCAATGCTGGCAATCGCGCTGGCTTTTTCGCTCGCTACAAGGGCAGGACCTCGTAGACACCGTATCGGTTCCTAATCCAACCCGTGCGACTGAGAAACGCCAGGCGCGCCACCAGCGGCTTCAAGGCCGCGGCTCCGTCAACTCACTGCGCGCCGATCTCGTCATCATCGAGCGTCGCCATATCCAGCGCTCTCGCGAGCACCGCCAAATCTTCATCATCAGTCACCGACTTCGCCTGCCTCAGATTAAAACCCACCATGTCCCGAACCAAACACGACAGGTTCGCGGCTCGCTCACCCGGACGAATCATCCCCTGGTATCGGCGAACTCCCGGACGCCCTTTCTCCAAAACCCGATCGCAAAGCAGGCTGCCACCAGAGGCACTGCGATCCCGAACTCCTCCATGACCCATGCGCTGCGCGCGTTCTCCTCGGTGATCGGCGAGAAGAACTTCTGCAGGAAAACGTTGTGGCTCATATGAAAAATCACCGCCGGCCAGAGACTTCCGGTCTTGTAACGGAAGTAGGTCATCATGAATGACATGGCGACGATGCAGACCGTGAACAGCGCCAGCTGATAGGCCAACGGTGTCTCCGAATTACCGTAGTAGCCGAGGAACATCAGCGGCCAATGCCAGATCGACCACAACAGCCCGCTGAGCAGGCAGACCTGGGTGAAGCTCAAGCTTTCAGATAGCGCTGGTACCAGCAACCCGCGCCAGCCGATCTCCTCACCCAGAACGCTCGGCAGCAGGAGTGCGAAACTGACCGTCGCGGTGAGCAAGAGGCGCAGCGCGATAACGGACCCGTCCGACCACGATTCCAGCATGTAGCTGGTCCTGAGCTCGTCGACGAAAGCCTGGTTGTACCAGCCACCGCCGCCAAGCAGCCACAAGGCGAGGTAGGCAATCGCGGCATAGCCCAGTGGCAGCAGGAAACTCAGGTACTGAGACCTCCAGTCGCCCCAGTGCCAACCGAGGCTGGCCAAAGGACGACCACAGATCAGGCATGCGCCGACTGCCGCCAGCGCCACCGTGAGCATCAATGGACTGGCGCTTTGCAGCCTCAGGATCAGCCAAAGCCCCAGCGGATACAGGCATGCCGCCAGCACCACAAACACCACCGGAAGGCGCCAGACGCTACTCACGATTTGCACGAGCCGACTGAGTACATCGGAGCCAGGCCGTGTCGCGAACAAAGGGAAGGGACATTGAATCGGCGGACATCGGGGGCGCCAAGTCTAGCACCGCTTCCCGGCCGGCCTGCTGGCGATCGCAGCGAGGTACCGGAGTAGCAAGCCACTCGATGAATCAAGCTTCTCGGCGAAGCAAGAACAAGATCAGGAAAACAAGCAACACGCTGGCCCAGCCATAAAGCGCGACCCGCGACCAGAACTGCACGGTCTGCAGCCAATGAGCACCCAGTTCGGTCTGGTACTCCTTCCTGAACGTCAACCAGGGTGCAAATGTCTTGGCTATCCAGCTGAGCTTGGCTTCCCGGTGAACGATGCTTATCCCGAAGACCAGAACGATGTGGGCAATCATGATCGCCATCCCAACCGTCATTGCGCCGTACAGGGCGATGGTTTCTCCGATCTTGGCCCAGTTCATCGCCTCGACCCCTCACTCGGCCGGTGCAAAATCCCGGTCATCTCGAGCTCTCCAGACTCGATGGATTAGCGCCTCGCATCAAGAATGACAAATCTGAACGCATCCATCTTCGGCTGCTCGCTCATCCGAGCGTCGACTCCTGAAAAGCGGCGTGGTAACGGTCAACGCACTCTCG
>JAGRJL010000477.1 GCA_020442775.1 Lysobacterales bacterium
GCAATCAGGATCCAGGCCATCGCCCGCTGCCGCTGATAGCCGCGCTGGCGGATCTCGTCGTAGCTGCGCAGCTGGTAGATCACTCGCTGGTCGTTGACCCCGGTCAACACTTTCTCGACCTGGCCCATCGCCGCATCACGTTGACCAGGCTCGGTGCGAATCAGATACCAGCGGTTGGAAAACAGCATCCGCCAGGGCGCAATCACGCTGCGCTCGGTGTTGTCCCAGGTGGTCCAGGCGCTCTGCAGGCGCTCGACCACGCCAATCACGATCGACGGCGGGGCCTCGGCGCTGCCGCCGTTGTACATCGGCTTGCCCAATGGATCTTCGTCACCATAGAGCGCCTCGGCCATGGCCTGGGTGATGACGGTCACCGGCATGTCCGGCATGTCGCCCTCGGTCATGTCGATAATCTCCTCGGGGCGGAACCAGCGGCCCTTGATCAGACGCACGCCAGTGGCCTCCAGGCCGGCTTCGTCGGTCATGTACAGGGCCGCGCCCTGGGTGTCCTCATCACGGCCAGACTGCGCCTTCTCCAGGGTGTCGGCAAAGGAGAAGCTCCAGCCACCGCCGCTCAAGGGCAACGCGTTGATAGCGGTCGCACCAACCACTCCGGGCATCGCATGCAGTGCGGCCATGTCGTTGATGGTTTCCGCCTTGACGTCGGTCGTGCTGTCCAGATTGGCGATGCGGATCACGAACTGGTTGCCCTCGTCCAGCCCGCTGGGGCGATTCATGTCGCTGACCCGGTCAAACACCAGGTAGGCGCAGTTGGCGATGATCGCCAGAGTCAGCGCAATCTGCAGCGCGATCACGCCGGCAGCAATGCGGTTGCGCATCAGCGCGGAGAAGATCGGTTTTAGGTGCAACATGGGAAACTCCTGATGACTATGGGCGCGACAGCGCGGCCGCCGATCATTGACTCTTGAGCTGCAGGGCTGGGGCGATCTGGCAGGCCCGCCAGGTCGGGATCAGTCCGGCGATCAGGGTGGCGCCGATTGCCACCAGCAGGGTCACCGCAACCATCTCCGAATCGACCTGGGTCAACCGTTCGTAGTCGGCGTTTTGCAGCGCGCGCATCCCGCCCAGCATGCCGCTGGTCAACAGCAGCCCAAGCAGACCGCCGGCCACGCCGACCATCCCCGCTTCGGTCAGATACTGAATAAAGATCTGGGTGCGGCTGGCGCCCAGCGCGCGACGCACACCAATTTCGGCCGAGCGCCCGAGGAACTTCGCCAGCAGCAGTCCCACCGTGTTGACCACGCAAACCGCCAGGAACCCGAAGGCGATCCAGACCTGGATGCGGCTGTCGTTGGCCACCACCTGATTGCGCTCCAGCCATTCGGCAGGGGTGCTCAATCGATTGTTCAACGGGCGCTCAAAGCGGCCCAACTGCTTCTGCTCGCGGACGTAGTCGTCGAGAAACTCCTTGTAGGCGCCGGCTTTGGAGGCCGAATCGAAGCCCACCCAGTACTGCATCCACACGCACTCGCTTTCCAGTCTTCCTTCCCAGCCGGCCTTCTCGGGAGACTTCCAGCAGTTGTTGTTGCCGTAGGCAGACAGCTCCATGTCGATCGCGGTCTCAAATGGAATATAGGCCTCTTCTGGCTCGTCGAAGGGCCCGTTGGAGACGTCATACACGCGGGGAATCGGCAGCCATTGATCGAGCACACCGACCACCCGGAAGTGCTCATCGCCAAACTGCACCTCGCGACCGACACTGTTCTCGCCCCCGAACAGCTTTTCGTTCAGTTCGGCACCCAGCACCGTCACCCGCGACTTGCGCTGGTCGTCACCGCGAGACCAGGGCCCGCCGTACTTGAAGGGCACGTCGAACAGTGGGAAGAAGTCGGTGGCGGCAGCACGCAGCCGGCCGAGGAAAGGGCGCAGATCGTCGTTATCCGGACGAATTGCCAGTCCCGTCGAATACATCGCCGACTGCAGATCCGCCTTGGCGGCGTCGGTCAGCGCACGCGCGTCGCGATAGGTCACCTGATTGGGCGGATTGCCGTCGTCGTCATAGGCCGACTGGGCGCCCCAGTTGTCCATCTGCGGGACATAGATCAGATCGTTCTTGTAGGCATAGGGGTTGTTCCCCATCGCCCGCAGCACGGTCAGCGCGGTCATGCTGGCGCCGATCCCCACCGCCACCGCCAGCACCATCAGCGCAGTCAGCACCGGGGTCCGCCGCAGGCTGGTCAGCGCCAGTCTCAGGTAATAGGCAAACATGCTCGGCTCCTCAGGCTGCGGCAGCGTTGTCAGCAGGCGCTTGCGCCAGCACCGGGCCGCGGTCGACCTCGGTGACCTGGCCATCGATGATGTGCACATTGCGCTGGGCGCGTGCGGCCAATTCCGGATCGTGGGTGACCATGATGATGGTGGTGCCCTGCTCGTTGATCTCTTCGAGCAGTTCCATGACCCCTCGCGCCATCATTGAGTCCAGGTTGCCGGTGGGCTCGTCGGCGAGCAGCAGCCTGGGCGCGCCGGCCAGGGCACGCGCGATCGCCACCCGCTGCTGCTGGCCACCGGAGAGTTCGGCCGGATAGTGACGCAGCCGCGCTGCCAGCCCGACCCGTTCCAGCGCCTCGACGATACGCTTCTTGCGCTCCGGCGCAGCCAGTCCGCGATAGCGCAGCGGAACGTCGACGTTGTCGAACAGATTCAGATCGGGCAGCAGGTTGAAGCCCTGGAAAATGAAGCCGATCTTCTCGTTGCGCAGCCGCGAGCGGGCATCGTCGCCCAGCCCGTGAGTGTCGACGCCGTCCAGCCGGTATTCACCGCTGCTGAACTCTTCCAGCAGGCCGGCAACGTTGAGGAAGGTGGTCTTGCCCGAGCCCGAGGGACCGGTGACTGCGACAAACTCGCCCTCGTTCACCTGCAGCGAAAAATCACGCAATGCGTGGGTCTCGATCAGATGGGTCCGATAGACCTTGTTGAGGTTGCGCATTTCCAACATTTTCGGCTCCTTGTCTTGAGCGTTCGGCCGCTGACGGCCAGTGATTTGAGCGTTCGGCAGTCACGCTGCCGGCTAATCGGCAATCAGAACCCTGTCGGCCGCAGCGAAACGATCGGTGCCGGCAACCACGATGCGGTCGCCCGCGTCCAGACCCTCGGTGATCTCCACCTCACCCACGCTGGTGGCGCCGATCTGGATCGGCTGGCGATGGGCCACCCCGTCGCGCACTACGTAAGCGAAGCGGCCCCCTTCGTTGTCGATGAAGGGTCCGCGCTCGACCAGCAGCACGTCAGGCCGCTGGTCGAGGAAAATCCGTCCGGAGAGCCGCTGGTTCTGGCGCAGTTCGGCAGGCGTATCGCCATCCAGCGCCACCCGGCCCGAGACCTGGCCTTCGATGATTTCCGGCGACACCTGGCGCAGCACTCCGGCGTAGGTGGCAGTACCCATCCGCAGTTCGGCGCGCATGCCCGGCTGCAAATCGTCGGCCAGGGTTTCCGGAATCGAGATCTCCACCTCCAGTTGGGTCAGATCAACCACCGTCATTACTGCCTGATCGGCAGCGACCTTGGCCTTCTGCAGCACCGCGACTGAACCCACCTGACCATCCAGCGGGCTGGTGATTGCCAGCAGTTCCACCTGGCGCTCCAACTCGGCCACCGCGAGTTGCTGCTGTTCCAGCGCCAGTTCGCGATTGTGCTGCTCGAAAGCCAGGCCTTCGGCTTCCAGCTTGGCATCCGCTTCGGCGTGGCTGAGCCGAATCTTGGCGGTCGCCACGGCATCCTCGGCGCGCTTGAACTCGATCTCGGAGTAGGCGCCCCGCTCATAAGCCATGCGGGTGCGCTCGGCGTCGCGCTCGGCGGCGCGCAGCGTGATTCTGGCCTCGTCCACGGTGCGGGTGTTGGCCAGCTGCTTCTTGCGTGAATCGATGCGCTGGCGACCCAGATCGGTCTCGGCGGCCTGCAGGCGGGCGCGCTCCTGGGCCAGTTGACTTTCCAGCTGGGGGTTGTCGATATGGGCCAGGGTCTGTCCGCGAGTCACGCTCTGACCCGCTTCCACCGCCAAAGTGACCGTGCCGGCGGACGGCGCGTACAGGGTCGGACTGTTGGCAGCGACCACCCGGCCCTGCACCGACACATCTCGGACCAGATCACCGCGGCGCACCTCGGCGATTCGCAAGCGCTCGGCCGGCACCGCCGCATCCGCGCTAGCCCAGCGCATGATCGCCGGCAGCGCCAGCACCAGAAGCACCAGCAGTACGGCAGCGCTGATCAACGGCTTGCGCCAGGTCACCCAGAACGGCGGCGCTTCCAGTACACGATCTTGAGAGGCGGTATCACGAAACATGGTTCACTCCTGCTTTGGCCAATTCAATGCAGGAGCTATGCCAAGTTATAAGTAACTGTTTTATTTAACTAAATACTCGTAGAGATCGGTGTCCGCGGCGTCCGTACGGGCGTCCGGCGCGAGCGAAAGGGCTAAGGGCCGAGGGCTGAGGGCTCAGGGCTCAGG
>JAGRJL010000478.1:0-14590 GCA_020442775.1 Lysobacterales bacterium
CTGATACACAAAAGCGAACCGGCCAAGCTGCAGCGGGCCCAACAGCACAATAATCAGGAAGCTGACCACGGCGAGGCTGATAGCGGTGGCCACCGGCGACTCGGTATAGGTCAACCACAGCTGGGGAATCAGAATAAAGAACACCAAAAACGCGGCCTCATAGGTCTGCAAACGGTTTGCGATCAACATCGCCGCTAACAACAAAAGCCCGATCAGGGTGAGCTTGAAGCCGAAGGACCCAGACAGTCGCTCCTGGCGCAGATAGAGCTGGGGCTCAATCCAGATTTCGGACTGCCGGACCATCCGCAGCAAGAGCGCCGCGAAAAGCGGTGCCAACACCACCAGCGCAACGAAATCGCCGGTCCAAAACGCCAGTGAGGTGGTTAGCAACCCCTCGGGCCCGAGCAACCCGAAGAGCTGTAGTGCGGCAACCACCCCAGCCGTTGCCAGCACCGAAGAGGCAGCGGCTGCGATCAAAAAAGTCAGTACCACGTTGGGCAGTTGATGGCGATATCGGGCCGAGAACCGGCGCAGCGCGAAGGCGCCAACGGCGTAGCTGCCGATATGCGCGGTCGCATTGCAGACTGCGAAACCCGCGATGGTGGTCCAGCTGGCTTCCACCTGATAGATCTCAATCGACCACAGTGTCCCACCAAAAGACGCCACAACCAGGTAGGGAACGGCCCGCGATCCCAGCACGGCAAGGCTAGCGAAGGTCAGCGCGGCCGGCGGGTACCAGACGCTCGCGTGCGTCGCAATCTCGCCGAGATGGCCCAAGCCCCAAACGCCGACCCACACGGCGGCCAGGGCCAGCCCCCTGACCCAACGCGGCAGCCCAATGAGCTCAGCCGAGGTCATCGAAGCCTCGATTCGAATGGGCGCTCAGCACAGCGCACGAGTCCATGGCCGGCAGGCGAATGTCACCCTGTACCCACATTATTCTCCAATGTCCGTACGTCGAGTCGATACCTGTCAGCGAACCGCGCCACAGCGCGCCTGCGCAAGCGGCACTAGACGGTACATGAATTGCCAGCGCCTCGGAAAACCGACGAATCACGATTACCACAGCCAACAATGCCGCTGCATGCTTCGGCACGCGCCCGGCACGGCCATTCCCGGTCCCGGATCTAGGGCTCGCCCCCGCTGCGGTATCTGGAGTCCTCTGGAAAGCTCTGCTCCAGGCGCGGCCGATATTCGGCGAGCAGTTGGTCGGCCTCCGCGAGGTCACCGGCAGCAGCCAGCGCCGCGGCGCACGCCACCGCGTAGCGAATGGTACGCGGGTTGGCGCTCCCGCGATCGGCCAACATCAGATCAAATGCCACCTTGGCCTGCTGCGCAGCGCCGGCATGGTCGCCGGCCATCCTCAGGAGCTGCGCACGGGTCGCCGCGGCGCGCGCGTGCAATTCCTGCTCAACCGAGCCGCCCACCGCTGCCACCTGATCGAGCAGTGACAGCGCGGCAGCGGCCTCGTTTCTGGCTGCATGCCATTGCGCCAGCGGCAGACGCGCATACGCCAAGGCAACCGCATTGGCATCCCCCTGGCTGCGCTCGCTGATCACTGTCTCCAGCAGCGCGCGGGCTTCATCACTAGCCTGCCCAGACTCGATCAAGACTTGCGCCAGCGCGGTCCGCAGCACCTGCAGCATGCCCAGATCGCGGCCTTCCACCAGACTCTCCTGGATCTCCAGGGCCTGTCGAATCAACGGCAAGGCCTGGGTATCTCGGCCGCGCAGAAACTCCAGCCATCCGGCATGAAACAGCGCCTGGGCATATTGCGAGCTGCGCGCACCGTTGCGCTCGAGAATTACCGGCATGCCCAGCGCGATCAACTGGTCGGCTTCGGCAAACAGTCCTGATTCGGCCAAACGGTCGGTCATTGCCAGACGCTCGCCGGCCAGGACCGAGCTTCGTTCGCCGAACAGTTCGGCAGTCAGCGCGATGCGTTCGCGCGCCACCCGCAGGCCGCGATCGTATTGACCGTTGTAGACCAGCGCGACTTCCAGCTCCTGCAACGCCGTTCGCAGGGGCTGACTGGCGCGACCACCGTTGCCACGAATCAAAGCCAGCGCCCGCTCACACTGGTCCAGGGCGGCACCACGGTGGCCAGCCCCGGTCATGACCGAGCACAGATCGAGATAGCTTTGTGCCAGCAAATTCGGACCGGCATGGTTCTGCTCGCGCAGCGCCAGCGCCGACTGCGCGGCGGCGATGGCGGCACCTTCCTGGCCAACACCATCCAGTGCAAAGGCCAACACCCCATAGGCTTCGGCCAACAGCAGCGGATCATCCTCGCCATGGACCAGGACCAAATCGAAAGCGCGCCGGGCGGCATCCTCGGCAGCCAATGTCGGACCATGATTGGCAATGATCCCGGTCGCCTTGGCGCGCAGGCTGCGGGCGGCTCCCAGGGCATCGCCGACAGCAGGATCGAGCTGTAGCCGGGCGGCCGATTCGAGCAGTTCTGCGCCGGCGTCACCTTCCTTGATGCCCTGATAGGCCTTTCCCAACGCCTCCAGAAGTCGCGCCCGAACCTTGGGCTGATCGGCCAACTCGCCGCCGATATTGGCCCGTGCACGATCCAGAACCTCCCTTGCGCTGTAGTCATGCCGTTCGGACTGCGCCGGATTGGCCAACTCGAATGCCGAAATCAGTACCTCGGTCGTGCGGTTGGCGACTTCAGCTTGCCAGCGGGCCTCACGTTCGGCGGCGGCGGTGCGCCAGGTGAATACAGCGGTCAGCAGTGAAACGCCAAGTGCAGCGGCCAGTGGCCAGCGATTGCGCTGAACGAATCGCTGCGCCCGATAGCTCCATTGCCCCTGTCTTGCCAGTACCGGACGGGCGCAAAGAAAGCGCTCCAGATCGTCGACCAGCTCGCGCACCGATCCATACCGCTGTTCGGGTTCACGGCGCAGGGCCTTGCGCACAATCGCGTCGATGTCGGCCGGAATCCGCAGCGAATTGAGCGCCCCGGCAGTTGCCGATGCATTCACCGCAGTGGCCTCTGTACCGGTGGTGCCGGTGCCTGAGAGCATGGCCAACGCCCGCGCATGGACATCGTCGAAATATTGCAGCGGACGTGCCCCGCTAAGCAGCTCGTACAACAATACGCCCAGCGACCACACGTCGGTGGTGGTCCCGAGCGACTTGCCCTCGAGCTGCTCGGGGCTTGCATAGGCAGGCGTCATGATCCGGGTCGCCGTTCCCCCCGCAGCTTCGGCGTCAATCAGCTTGGCGATACCGAAATCGAGCAGCTTGGGCTCTCCATGCGCATCGATCAGAACATTGGCTGGCTTCAGGTCGCGATGGATGATCAGCTGCTGGTGGGCGTAGGCGACTGCCTCACAGGTCTTGATGAACAGATGCAGGCGGGACGGCAAGTCCAGCCCCCTTTGAAAACACCAGTCATCGATCCGTTCGCCATCAACGAATTCCATCGCCAGGAAAGGCACCCCGTCGCGGTCGACGCCGGCATCCAGCAGGCGCGCGATGTTTGGATGACTCAATCGGGCCAGGATTTGCTGCTCCTCGAGCAATCGCTGGCGGTGGGTTGTCGAACCCACATGCAGTCGCTTCAGTGCGACCTGCTGGCTGGTTCCACGGACCGCGCGCTCGGCCAGCCAGACCACGCCCATGCCACCTTCACCCAGTGGCCTGATCAACTGGTAGTCGTTGGGCGTTGCTGCCGCGACCCGCCATTCCGCGGCGATTTCGCTGGTGGCGGCCTGGATCAGACTGGGAACCGCGTCCAGCGCTTCATCCTCGCTGGCTCGCAACAACCAGTCCACTTCCTGCCGCAGTTCGCTATCGTCTCCGCACCGGGCCGCCAGTTCGACCGCGCGCGCGGTCACGGTCAGTTCCAGCAACTCATGAACAATGCCGCTAGCTTTGGCATAGCGCGACTCATTCATGCGCCAGTTCGCGCTGCAACCAGGCCCGCGCCATCCGCCAGTCGCGGACGACGGTTGGTCGGGCAACGCCGATGGTGTCGGCGATTTCTTCCAGCTCCAGCCCGGCAAAGAACTTCAGATCAATGATTTCGACCTGGCGCGGACTGATCTCGCGCAACCGCTCCAGCGCGCCATCGAGCGTGATCAGTCCGGTGCTGGTATCCAGCCCGGCCAGAATCGGATCGTTGGCGGATTGGATCTCGCTCAACATGACCCGGGTGTCGGAGGTCGGCCGCTTGGCCGCGGAGCGGCGCCGGGCGTGGTCAACCAGCACCCGCCGCATCATCTGCGCGGAGAGTCCAAGAAACTGCCCTCTATTGCGCGGATCCAGCTGGCGTTGATCAGCAACGCGCAGCCAGGCCTCATGGACCAGAGCCGTCGTCTGCAGCGTATGACCCGCCCGCTCCTCGCGCAGGGCGCGCGCGGCCAGCGCCTTGAGCTCGGCGTAGAGCAGCGGCGACAGCGTTGCTGCATCCAGCTCGGCCGGGGCTGCTGCAACCATCACAGATGCATGGTCTGAAGGCATAGATCAGATCGAGCTTCGAGGCATCGCCGTAGTGTACTGGCGCGCCCCATCCATGCCGTCGTCATTCATTGTGACCGGGAAGTGCTGCCCGGGTGATCAGGTGGATTCCGCTCAGCGACACAAGGGTTTGGGCTGGTCCGGCCCGACCACCACAAAACGCTTGATTACCTTGCTCTGCGCCACCTCGCCAATTCGATAGCTGAAGACGCCGTTTTCGCCATCGCTGAAGCTCAAGCTGGCCTCGCCAATTTCCGGCACCGGGAATGTCGTCGCGGCGGCTCCCAGGATCTGGGTCAGCGGGGTCCCCATCGCTGGCCGCTGGAGCGCGCCGGAGTAGCTACCATCGGCCTGCAGGGTCATCGCCGAAGCGCTGATCCATTGGTCGCGACCGCCCTCGCCGTAGGTGTACCAGAGGGCGAAAATCGTGTCGCCCTGATGGGACAGGGTCAGACCCCAGCCGGCTTCACTGTCGTTCCACCACAGGTCCGAATAGTTGGTCGCGGTGACCCGCGATTCGGTCGTCCCGAAACAGCTCGGTGGGTTGAGCGCAAATGCAAAACGCTCCAGTTGCTTGCTTTGGCTGGTGCCGGAAACCACGTAATCCATGCTCAACCGGCCGGCCGCATCGAAGCGCAGCGTCGCGCTGCCGAGTTCGCTGACCGCGGTGAAGGCCTGTGAACCATTGATTTGCTCGAATGGCGTTCCCGCGACTCGATAGATCGGACCAGCGTAGCTACCGTCGGCCTGCCGGTTGGCCTCAACGGTCAGGAACATCACCTGGCCGTCGTCTGCGTAGCTGTACCAGGTCCCGTAGAGCAGGTCGCCCTGATGCTGCAGATTCAGGCCCCAGCCCGGCTCGGCCGGATTCCAGTAGATGTAGCTGTAGTTGGTGCTGAGCGCGCCGAAATAGGTCTCCAGGATTGCGCCGAACTGGGCATCGATATCAGCCACATAGTTCGCGTCGAAATCACTGAGATAGAACTCGTAGCGGGGACGCTGGTAGCTGATCAGCGGGAAGATCTGGTTGTGCCAGGACAGATAGTCTTCATAGGACCTCGGTGCGACATTCTCCCGGTAGCTGATGATCAGCGAGCGAATCGCCTCGCTGGGCGGAAATTCCTGCGCCAACTGCTCGCGCAGCGCCGCGCTGGGCTGGATTCCCCAGAGGTGAAAGAGCGGTGCCAGATTCACTCCCAGTGCGGCACTGGCGGCGCGAATGTACTCGTCGCGGGAAACGATATGCGGACGTGATGGACAAGCAGTGCCAGCGCGCGGCACTCCAGGCTGATAGAAGGGGGCGTTGACTGCACCCAGACCACCGATGCCGAACAGGCGGGCGATGTCGGCGCGGTTGCCCAGCCCGCGCGCCTGATACTTGATCTGATCCTTGTCCTCCAGAATATCGTCCGCCGTGGTGCCCGGATCGCCGGCGGCCATTGACTCGTCGTAGGCGATCGGGTCGCCGCGGCGAAAGTCGGCGGTAATGATCCAGTCGAACAGCGCCTGCTCGACGCTCAATGGCTGGCCGCTGACCGCCTTGGTGAAGGCCGTGTCCAGGCTGTCGCCGTAGACGCTGTGGTACACCGCCAGCGCGAGGATGTGAATCACCGACTCGGCTTCAATCTCGTGGCAGGGTTCGGCGACTTCTCCGTAGGTCAGCGTCGGGTGGTTCTGGTTGTGCCCCAACTCGTGCAGGAAGATCGCTTCGATTCGGTTGTCGATCACCGCCAGCGGGTTCCAGGGCGGCTGCAGATGCATCACCATGGTCGGAATCACCATCGGATAGCCGGCACCAAAGGCCGGGGTGACCAGCCGGGTGTCGCCGATATAGAACTCGGCGCGCGGGCGCTGCCAGCCGCTGCGACCACCGACCGCGTCGACCGCGTCGATGATGGCGTCCCAGCGCGCCATGATCTGATCTGGATTGCTGACGCCGGTTAGCAGGGTCGCCGGCACCGAGAACATGAAGCGGTCCGACTCGAAATCTGCCCACGGCGCACCGCTGCTGGCGACCTGATTGAGCCAGTCCGACACCGCGGTCTGCGCGCCGGCGCGAGCCGAGAAGTACGGTGAGCGGATCGCACCCTCGATGGTGGCGCTGATCATCCCCAGCTGACTGCCATCGGGCACTTCCAGATAAATTCCGCCGCCCATCGGATTGGCCACCTGGATCTGTTCAGAGTCCAGCGCAAAACGGGTGGAAATGTCGGGAAAGCGGTTCATTGGACCGATGTCGGCCTCGACCATGTTGCGGAAGTGCACCCCGACGATGATCGACAGCCCCTGCCCAGCCGCCTGCGGCGGCACTCGGATGGTGACCAGCTCTCCGGGCGCGGCATAGTAGCCGGTGGGGCGGACGACGCGGGCGGCATCGACCAGCGGCGCGGCAATGTCTTCGGCGTAGCTGGCGTTGAGCACCACCGTGGCCGAAGGCACCCGCGGTGTCCCTGCCGCGACGACGCCGGGAATCACCTGGTGGTGCTCAAACACCACGCCTTCCACGCCAGCGACGCGGCCGGTGACGAACTGCTGGGTCAGAACAAACTGCTGGCTGTGCTGCAGCACCTGGGCGTGAAAGGGCAAGTTGGCGAACAGCACATTCTGGCCATCGGCATAGAGCGGTGGATTGATTGCCTCGTAGGCGTCGGTGTAGGCGAACAAACTGGCGCGAATATCATCGAAAGCGACGAAGGGCAGCTGGTCGACAATGGTGGCGAACAAATCAGCGCGCTGCGCGGCGGAGATCGGCGGGTTGAGCGTGCCATTCAGATCCCCGCGCAGCGTTTGGTAGGCCGCATTGACCGAGCCAGCGTCGACCTGAGCCGGCGCATACAGGGTCAGCGTGTCGATATCGAAGGCACCGGTGTAGGGTCCGACCGATACGCCATCGACGCCACCGACGCTCGCGCGCACTCCGCCCAGCCCGGCCCGGAAGGCCGCTGCGCCCCATTCGATGGTGCTGGTTCGCTGCACTACCCCGTCGTCCAGGCTCAAGCGCCAGGTTTGCGAATCGGGGTCGAAGGCCATCGCCAGGTGGTACCACTGTCCCGCGGCCAAATCGGCGTATGCGCCGATGAACTCGTAGCGTTCGCTGTCAACCCCATCGCTGAAGCTGATCACCAGCTCTCCGCCCTGGACCAGCAAGGCCACCCCCGGGGTTTGCCAGATCGCCAGATTGGAATCAAAGGCGGACAGCGTGAACAGCGCCGTCGGGGTGGCTACCGACGCCAGCCGAAAATCGAATTCGACCTCGAAGTTGCGGACCAGCAATGGCTCAGTGAGTGCCGCCGGGAGGACCAGCAGCGCACCTTCCGAGACGGCAGCGAAACCGCCGCCGGTGAAGCTGACCGAGCCCAGGGTGCTGGCGTGATTGCCGCCTATGGCGTCATTGGCATCACCGTCGAATGGGTATTGCGCGACCTGTGCCGGTGCAGCCGTGGCCGCGCAGACCAGCGCCAAGAAACCCAGCACCCGAATCAGTTTGACCATGCCCCGCGCCCCCGGAGTGCAATGAGAGGTGGTTCTGCTGTCCTGCGGCCGCAGTGTAGCGCATGGCGTAAATCAGCCGGCTTGAATGGACTTGGGTGACTCGATATCCACCGCTGCACCCGCCGCTGATTGTCGAGCCTGTGCGGCCAGCCCGGCAGGCACGCGCCCTCAAAAAAATATTTTTTCGCCAATGATCCTTTTGCCGGTGATCTTGCGCGTCCTGGTTACCCCGAACTGGAAAGTGGCGCCACAACAGGCGCGTTCCGCCTCAAGTGTCGCCGCTTCTTCGGCACTACTGGCAGCTGACCGGTCCGGGTTTCGCCCATTGATTGCGTCCTGAATCACTCCGATGGAAAGGAAAGCCATGAACACACTCAAGAGCCTTACCGCATTGATTTCCCTCTGTTTTGCCGCAACCAGCTTTGCCGAGATCTCGGTTTCAGCCTGGCAGATTCATGAAGGCAATGAAGGCATCGTCGATCACGCCAATCCGGTGAACGGCGACCGCAGCGCCTATGCCAAGGCGCAGATCCCCGCGCAGAACGATCCAGGCTGGTCCGAAGCGCCGAAGAACAGCGCTGGCGATGTTTTCATCAATCGCAGGTCCAGCCTGAAGTGCCGGCAGCAGCTCGACTTCACCTATTTCCAGACCACCGTCAACGTGCCCGCCAACACCACCATCCATACTTTCAACGTCAGCTATGACAAGGCCGACGACGGCGCCCGCATCTACATCTTCAACTCGGCCAACCCCAACGGGACCTTTGACGAGCGCGCCGACCTGCTGTTCGGCAAGAACACGGTGGGAAGCGTGGATCTGAAGAGCAAGATCGTCACCGGCGACAATCGAATCGTCATCGCCCAATTCGACGATTGTGCCGTCGGCAACAACCTCTCGGGAATTCGAATCAAGGTCGATGGCCAGGAAATCCCGGTGGAGCCGGTGGTCCCGGCGACCCTGTTCGAGCATGTCAACTACATCGGCAAGAGCCAGGCGCTGGTGGAAGGCATGAACAAGGGTCCGCTGGCCGTGGGCAACGACGTTGCGAGCTCGGTCAAGGTCAGCCAGTGCTGGGTGGTGACGCTGTACGAACATGCACGCGGGACTGGACGGGAGTTGGTGCTGCGCGCGGATGACCCCGATTTGCGCGATGACAACTTCAACGACATCGTGTCCAACGTGCTGGTAGAGCGCGATCCGAACTGCGGCGGCTAGCCGCACTCCTTTTCGCTGACCGCCGTCGGCCGGTTCCAGCAGTTCAACCGAGTCTGCGCCAGCCGCGCAGACCTGGGCTGGCCGGCGGTGAGCTCGGGACCTGAGCACCTGGCCGTCCCTTGCGGGGATGTTTGGCCCCCGCGGCGGACGACCTGATCCATCTGGACATCAAGAAGTTAGGGCGTTTCCGTCAATCTGGCCACCGGATTACCCGCAACCGCAGGATCGACTCGATTGGAGCCACCGCCAGGCTGGGTTCCGTCCCTACGGCTCCTCGAATCCGTTCGCAAAAATCTCCGCGGTCACCACCGCAAAACTCTGATCAACGTCGTCAGCCGGCTGGAACGCGGCGTTGCCCGCCTGGCTTGCGCGAATTGTGCAGGTGCCGAGCGCGAGCAAGGTCACCGTGCTGCCGTTGCTGCCGCCGGTGGTGCACACCGCAGTCGTTTGCGACGCAAAAACCACCGGGTTGCCGGAGCCGCCACCGGTGGCGTTGACCAAGAACGGTGGCTCACCCAACTCGCGATTGGGGAGCGGATCGAACACGATCACCTGTGGCGCCATCGGCGTCACTGAATTCGACGGTGCGGAAGCTGAGCCGGTGCCCACGGCGTTGCTCGCCGTCACGGTGAAGGTGTAGGCGGTGCCATTGGTCAGACCGGTCACGCTGCAAGGGGACGCGGTGCAAGCGCTGCTGGTGATGCCGCCCGGGCTGCTGGTGGCGGTGTAGCCGGTGATTGCGCTGCCGTTGTCGGCCGGTGCGGTGAAGCTCACGGTCGCGGTGGTGTCGCCGGCCGTAGCGGATCCGATCACGGGTGCGTCCGGGACTGTCGCGATGACCTCAAAACTCCGGTCAACGTTCGGTGCGGCTTCGAAGGCAGCGTTGCCCGCCTGGCTTGCGCGTATTTTGCAGGTGCCGAGCGTCAGCAGGGTCACCGTGCTGCCGTTGCTGCCGCCGGTGGTGCACACCGACGTCGTTTGCGAGGCAAAAACCACCGGGTTGCCGGAGCCGCCACCGGTGGCGCTGACCACGAACGGTGGCTCACCCAGCACGCGATTGGGGAGCGGGTTGAACACGATCGTCTGTGGCGCCTTGGGCGTCACGCTGTTCGAGGGGGCCGAAGCGGGCCCAACGCCCACCCCATTGGTGGCGGTCACGGTGAAGGTATAAGCCGTGCCGTTGGTAAGGCCGCTCACTGTGCAGGGCGACATCGTGCAGCCGTTGCTGCTAATCCCGCCCGGGCTGCTGGTGGCGGTGTAGGTGCTAATCGCGCTGCCGTTGTCGGCGGGCGCGCTAAAGGCAACCATCGCCGTAGTGTCGCCAGCCGTCGCGGTGCCGATGGTCGGTGCTTCGGGCACGGTCGGCACCAGCACCAGTTCGATCTGCGCCAGCAGCGGCGAGATCGCCGGCGACCGGCTGCTCAGCTCGGCCTTCCAGCGAAGATCGGTGCCGCTGCTTGGGAACAGCTTGTTCTCACCCGGATAGGCGCGGTACCAGTTGGTGCCGCCGTTGTTGGAGAGGTAGTAGTCGATGTCGGTGTTGCGGGTGCTCGGGGTGTTGATCAGATCGATCGCGCCGAAGTTCACCGCGCGCATCGATTCACCGGTGTTGACCTGGGTCGAGGTGGCTGTGCCGAGCGTGGTGTAGCTGGCGAACTGGTGCAGCTTGTTCGCGCCGGTGTTGCCCACCAGCAGATCGAAGTCGCCGTCGTGATCGAAGTCGGCGAGTGCGACCGCGCGCGTGATGTCGGTTTCCGTGCCCAGGTCGGTGCCGCTACCGAACACGCCGCTGCCGTTATTGAGATAGCGGCGGTTGCGCTGGCCAGCGTTGCCGACGATCAGGTCGAGATCGCCGTCGAGATCGAGATCGGCGAGTGCAACGCTGTCGGTGAAGTCGTTGACCGCCTCGACATCGGTGCCGGAGCCCGGGAATCCGCCGGCTCCGTTGTTGAAGTAGACCGTGTTAGCGTCGCCGTCGTTGCCGAACACCACATCCAGGTCGCCGTCGCCGTCCAGATCGCCCAGCGCCAGGCTCAGGCTGTCTTCGGTCACGAGGCCGAACGCGGTGCCGCTGGCGGGAAAGCTGCCGCCACTGTTGAGGTAGACCCGGTTCTTCTGCCCCGTGTTGCCGACGATCACGTCGAGGTCGCCGTCTGCGTCGAGGTCTGCCAGCGCGACGCTCTGCGTGCTGTCGGTGTTGCTCGAGCCCAGCGCAGTACCGGTGGCCGAAAATCCGCCGCTGCCGTTGTTGACGTAAAAGCGGTTGGTCTGGCTGCTGCCATTGCCGACCACCAGATCGAGATCTCCGTCCTTGTCCAGATCGCCCAGCGCCAACGCTCGGGTCGCGTCGGTCTCGCTGCCAATCGCGGTACCGGTGGCGGGGAAGCCGCCGCTGCCGTTGTTGAGATAGCGCTTGTTGGTCTGTCCGGTGTTGCCGACGATCAGGTCGAGCGCGCCATCGCCGTTCACATCGCCCAATACCACGCTGGTGGTGGCATCGGTCTCACTACCAATCGCCGTGCCGATCAGCGGAAAACCACCCTCGCCGTCATTGAGATACAGCTTGTTGGTCTGCCCGTTGTTGCCGACGATCACGTCGAGATCGCCGTCGCGATCAACGTCGCCGATTGCCACCGCCTGCGTCGTGTTCGCGTCGCTGTCGAAGGTGGTCGCCGGGCGAAACGCGCCGCGGCTGCCATTCATGTACACCTTGTTGGTCTGGCCGAAATTGCCGACCACCAGATCGAGGTCACCGTCGCGATCGAGATCGCCTAGCACCGGAGTCCAGCTGCTGTCGGTCTCGCTGCCAATCGCCGAACTGCTGGCGAAGCTACCGCTGCCGCTGTTGAGATACAGCAGGTTGGCGCTGCCCTGTTTCGCCGCGATCAGATCGAGGTCACCATCGCCGTCCGCATCGCCGAGCGCGACGCGGAAGGTGGCGTCGGTTTCACTGCCCACCGCCGTCCCCGAGGCCGGGAACACCGCGCTGCCGCTGTTGAGATAGCGCCGGTCGGCGCCGTTGGCATTGCCGCTGATCACATCGAGATCGCCGTCGCCGTCGAGATCGCCAAGCGCGATGCCATAGGTCTCGTCGTTCTCGTTGCCGAGGTTGGCGCCCGCTGAGAAGCTGCCCGAGCCGTTGTTCAGATAGAACCGGTTGGGGCCGACCCCGGTCGACGTGCGGTTGCCGGCCACCACATCGAGATCGCCATCGCCATCGAGATCGCCCAGCGCCAGCGTTGCGGTGATGTGGGCATCGGCGCTGATCGCCGTGCCGGTCGCGGGAAAGCCGCCCGCACCGTCGTTGAGGTAGAGCCGGTTGATCCTATCCCCTGCGGCATTGCCGGCCAGCAGATCCAGATCGCCGTCGCGGTCGATATCGCCCAGCACCACGCTTTCGGTACCATCGATCTCCGTGCCCACGTCGACGCCGGCCGAGAAGCCACCGCTGCCGTCGTTGAGATAGCGCCGGTTGGTTGCATCCCGCCGGCCGGCGATCAGGTCGAGATCGCCGTCGTGGTCGAGATCGCCGAGCGCGAGGCTGAATACCTGGCCGCTGTCGCCGACGCCCACCGCCGTGCCCACATCGGGAAAGCGCCCATCGCCGTCATTGAGGTAGCTGCCGATCGCACCGTTGGCGTCGCCGGCCACCACATCGAGCAAGCCATCGCCATCGAGGTCGCCCAGTGCGGTGGCGATGGTGGGGTCGGTTGCAGTGCCGATGTCGTGTCCCGAGCCGGAGAATCCGGCGCGGGCCTGGTTGATGAGTGGCCTGGGGTAGTCCACCAAGAGGGCGAGGTCGAAGTCACCGTCACCGTCCAGGTCGCCCACTTCCAACCCAGTCGCGCCAAGCCCTGATGTCGCCACAACCAGGCCGGTCGATGGGTAGCCACCGCTGCCATCATTCCGAAGCAGTCTCACTTGACTGATGCCCTGGCCAGTATTTCTTGTTGTCAAAATGTCGAGGTCGCCGTCCGCGTCGATATCGGTCAGAACCAGGCCGCCGGCAAAGGAAGAAGACGGGTCGGACAGCGTCGTGCCCGAAAGGGGAAAACCACCACTGCCATCGTTGCGGTAGATACCAACCGAGCCGTCGAAGGTTCCAGGCCCCGCACCGCCGACCACGAGGTCCAGGTCTCCATCGTGGTCGACGTCACCGAGGGCCACTACGAGCGTTGGGCCGACCTCCGACCCCACTGCCATGCCCATGCTGGAGAAACCGCCACTGCCGTCATTCAGGTACAGGCGGTTGACCGCCTGGTAGTTGCCCGCGACCAGGTCGAGATCGCCATCGCCATCCACATCCCCCAGCGCCACGCTCGGGGTGGCGTCGGTTTCACTGCCGATCGCGACGCCCGTGGCCGAAAACCCGCCGCTGCCGTTGTTCAGGTACAGCTTGTTCAGTCCTCCCTGACCGCCACCAATTTCTCCAATGCCAGCGACAAGGTCGAGGTCGCCATCCCCGTCGACATCGCCGAGAGCGAGGCTTGAGGTGTAGTCCACATCGCCGCTGATCGGAGTGCCAGTGCCGGGAAAGCCGCCGCTGCCGTCGTTCACGTACAGTCGGTTGATGCCGCCGACGCCTTGACCGTTGCCGACGATCAGGTCGAGATCGCCGTCGCGATCGACATCACCCAACACCAGTGCTTGCGTGGCCTCGGTTTCACTGCCCACGGCGATGCCGGCCGAGAATCCGCCGCCGCCGTCGTTGAGATAGAGAAGATTAGTGTCGCCAACTCTTCCTTGGACCGCGTCCAGATCGCCGTCACCGTCGACATCACCCAGTGCGATGCTGTAAGTATCGGCGCCGCCCTCCCCGGTCATCGCCTCTTCGCGGTATCGTGGCAACTGCCTGCGCTGCGACCAGGCCAGATACACCGCCTGCTCCTCGGTCGACCAGTTCACGTTCGTGCGCGCGGCATCGCGCAGGGTGGTGTCGGCGAAGTCTTCGATGAGGGGCAGGCCGGGTGGCACGGCGAGGCTCAGCGCGGGCAGGCCAATTGCGAGTGCGCCGATCAGGGCCAGGTGGCGCAGTGGACGGCTGGGGCAGAGCTTGGGCTTGGCGGTCATCGTGGTTCCCTGGGTATTGCTCGTTGCACGCGTCGATCGGTCAAACGGTGCGTGGAGCGCTGTTGCACACGGACGGGTTTGTCGACATAGGCGCAAAAACAGGCCGAGGGTGATCACGCGCCCGACAGAAGGATGAGCGCGCGAGCAACCATTGCCGGTGAATCTCGTCCCGCAGCCGGTCAAAACTTTCGTGCAGAATGGGTTTCAAGCCCGACCGGAGCATCGCCTCACCGTCGTCGTGTTGCACTCTGGCGCGCTTTAGCGTTTGTCGAGCAACGTCAGCGATGGAGCGGGGGGCTTGAGCTTTTCGAGCAGAATGCTGCGCGCGGCTGCGGCAAGCCG
>JAGRJL010000478.1:14699-19236 GCA_020442775.1 Lysobacterales bacterium
GCGCGCGGCCTCTCGCTGCCCCAGCGCCAGCAGGGCCCGTGCTTCCAGCGCTCGACGAGGCGCGAGGTCGGGTGATGCGGGCTTGCTGGCCGCATTCAGCACACGCGCTTCTTCCAGCGTTTGCGCGGCGTTCGTCGCCTGACCCTGTTGCGCCTGCAGTCGCGCCGCGAGCAGCAAGGCATCGATCCGCGTAGGTGCGCTGCCGATGTCGCGCAACAGCTGCTCGACGTCGGCCAGCAGAGGCGCATCGGCGCGGAGTTCGGCGCGCGCCGACGCCAGGGCGAGGCGGATCGACAGGGTGCGGCGATGCGCCGGTCCCAAGGTGGTTTCTGCCAGGGCAACCGCCTGTTCCAGGCGAGCCGCGGCGTCTTCGAAACGTTCTGCTTCGAGGTCGAGCAAGCTCAAGGTGGTCAGGCGCCAGGCGTGGTCGTGCGTGGTCGCATCGCCAGCTGCTTCAGACACCTCCACCGCGCGCCGCAACAGCGGCTCGGCCTCGGCCAGCCGGCCCTGATTCAAGTACAAACGACCGAGATTGGCGTAGCTGCCGCTGAGTTTGCTGTGCGGCTTCGGGAACAGCTTTTCGGCCAGCGCCACGGCCTCGATCAGGTAGGGCTCGGCCTCGGTCGGACGCCCGAGCCGATCGCAGCTGATCCCGAGCCAGCCCAGCAGGGCGAGGTGTTCGAAGGTCTCGCTGCGTCCGGCGGCCCGATGATCGTTGTAGGCCGCTTGAAAGGTGTACAAGGCAGCGGTCAGATCGCCGCGCGCACTTTGAATCGCGCCGAGCGTCACCTGCATCGCCGCATCGTCGCCGCCGGGATCTCCGGCGGCCTTGAGCACGGGTTTGGCTTCCAGTCCCTTGCGAATCAGTCCCTCGGCCTCGTCGAGCTTGCCGCTGCGCTGCGCGTTCGCGCCCCAGGCCGAATACAGCCCGGTGGTTTCGCGTGCCTGGTCCAGTGAACGGGGCAGTTGATCCAGTGCGGCACCCGCCTGCTCGAACAAGGCGCTCGCAGCGTCGAAGCGGCCGTCACGGCTGGCGAGCTGACCGCGTCGCGCCAGTATCCTGACCCAGCGCAGATCGCCGCGCTTGCCCTGAGCTTCGATCAGCGCCACCGCCTGCACGTAGGCGCGATCGGCCAGATCGCGACGATCCAGATGCAGCAGCAGATCGCCGAAGCTGCTGAGCAGCTGGTAGTGCGCATCGGGGTCAAGATCGCGCGCGTCCTGCAGCGCATCGAGCTGCTCGACGATGAGATCAGACACCCGCGGCTCTGCGCCGCGATTCAGGCTGGGATTGCCGCTGTCGAAGGCACGCAGCAAGAAGTCGCGCATCGCCTCGGCGCGATCGCGCTCGGATTCGGCACGCGCGGTAGCCTGTTCGGCCGCCATGCGCAGCCCGGTTTCCCGCCACAGCCAGGCCGAGCCGGCGACGATCAGCAACAGCGCCGCGACGACCGCCCAGCGATGACGCCGCAGCGCGCGGTGCACGACATAGCTGCGTCGATGTCGCAACAAGGAGATCGCCTCGCCGCGGCTCAGGCGCCCGAGGTCTTCGGCGACGCCCGTCACGCTCGGGTAGCGCTGTGTCGGGTCTTCCTGACTGGCATGTACAGCGATGGCGCGCAGCTCTTCGTGCAGCTGCCGTGGCGCGAACGGGATGCAGTCGAGCACGAGTTTGCCGAGCGAAAATACATCCGCCGACGCACCATGCGACTGCCCACCACGGGCTTCCGGTGCGGTGTAGCCCGGGCTATGCCAGCCACTGTCAGTGCTGCGTGTCTGCGCCGGCTCGTCGGCGTCGATACCGGTCTGCAGTCGCGCCGCGATGCCGAAGTCGAGCAGCTTGATCACCAGGCCCTGCGGCGTGCGGCAGAGCAGGACATTCTCGGGCTTGATGTCGCGATGCACGATGAGCTGGCCGTGCACATGACCGATCGCACTGCATAGGTCAGTCATCTGACCGAGCAGCCGCGGTCCGTCGAGTGCCTGCTCGGACAGGGCGGCGAGCAGCGGCGCGCCGTCGAGCAGTTCCATCACGAAGTAGGCTTCGCCCTGCTCGGTGGTGCCGCCGTCGAAGATGCGAATGATGTTGGGATGATGCAGCCGCGCCATCAGCGCGCGTTCGGCGGCGAACAGCTGATTCAGCTCGGGGCGCACTCGATCGCTGCGCACCACCTTCAGCGCCACCTCGTGATCGAATTCGCCGTCGTCGCGAGCCGCGCGATAGACCTCGGCCATGCCGCCGTAGCGGATGCGTGCAATCAGTCGATAGCGATCGATCTTTTCGCCCGAGCGATCACGAGGCGCGGCGGATTCGCGCGCGTAGTCGCCAATCGCAGCGCCGAGACCGGTAGCCCCGGCGTTCGCGTCGTTCTCCGCTTCGGCATGTTCGAGCATGCGCTTGAGCAGCCGGGCCTGGCCGGCGTCGTCTGCGCACTGTGCGTCGATCCAGCCAGATCGTTCTGCGGCCGGCAGCTGCATGGCGGCGTGGAACAAATTTTCGAGCGCCGCGAATGCCGCGACTGGATCCTGATCCTTGGAATGCCCGCTGGCCGAATCCTTGTCAGCAGTCATGATTCGCGGCCTGCTCAGGCGCCGTCACTGAGTCTGGCGTGGATCCAGCTGCGCGCAAAGCTGAGCTCACGGCCCAGCGTGGCAGGCGACAGCCCGGTGGCCTCAGCCATCTCGGCGCGGGTCAGACCGCCGAAGTAGTGCAACTCCACCAGCTGCGCCTTGCGCGGATCGGCACGAGCCAGCTCGTTGAGCAGGCCGTCCAGTTCGAGCAGCTGCACGGTGCCGTCGTCGAGCACCGCGCTGTCCTGACTCAGCAGAGTGATTCGCACCGGACGCACGCCCCGCTTCTCCGCCTGCTTGCGCCGCGCGTGGTCGACCAGCACCCGACGCATCGCCGTGGACATCATGCTGACGAAATGCCGGCGATCGTTGAATGGCATCTCCAGGTTCGACAGCCGCAGGTAGGCCTCCTGCACCAGATCGCCCGCCTCCAGCGTGATGTCATCCCGCTCGCCGCGCAATTGACGTTCGGCGAGCTGCTCGAGCAGCGGCAATACGGTGTTGTTCCAAAATTGCTGGCTGATTGGCGCGCGGGCGGAGATGTCGGCGAAGGAACCAGAGCTTTCAGGCGGGTGCGGGCTCATAAGACAACGCAAGGAGTGCGACACGCAATGCTACCTCAGCCGGCCCACAAGCCAGATCGCCTATGCCATCCCGCGAGCCTGAATTATGGCTGCGACAAGCAACGACGGATCAGGGCGAAAGACGCTGAAGTAAGTCCAGGGAATTTGATACCCGACAGTGCTTCCCTTGCTCCGCGACATTCGCGAGCTGCTGTCGGGGATCAATCGCCACGCCCCTGATCTGGCGCAAGGGCGCTGACGTGACCATAGGCCTCGGCCCTATTCGGCCCGCTTGGCCACCCTGACGCTCAGCTCCATCAGCTGCGCTTCCGGCACCTCGCTGGGGGCGCTGGTGAGCAGGCACTGGGCCGAGGCGGTCTTGGGGAAGGGGATCACGTCGCGGATCGAGTCGCAGCCGGCCATCAGCGCGGCGATGCGGTCGATGCCGAAGGCGATACCGCCGTGCGGCGGCGCACCGTAGCGCAGCGCCTCGAGCAGGAAGCCGAACTTGCGCTGGGCCTCCTCATCGCTGATGCCGAGGATCGAAAACACCGCCGCCTGCATCTCGGGGCGATGGATACGAATCGAGCCGCCGCCGATCTCGTTGCCGTTGAGGACCATGTCGTAGGCCCGCGACAGCGCATTGCCCGGATCGGCCTGCAGCGCGGCGACGTCGTCGACCGCCGGCGCGGTGAAGGGATGATGCAGGGCGTAGTAGCGACCGTCGGCCGGTTCGTACTCGAACATCGGGAAGTCCACCACCCACAGCGGGCGCCAGCCGGCCTCGACCAGGCCGTTGTCCTGCGCCACCTTCAGCCGCAGCGCGCCCATGAACTCGGAAACGGTCTTGTAGGGGCCGGCGCCGAAGAACAGCAGATCGCCGGTTTGCGCGCCGGTCGCCTCCAGAATGCCGTTCAGTGCGGCATCGTCGAGGAACTTGACGATCGGGCTGGTCAGCCCTTCGCGGCCCTGGGCGATATCGTTGACCCGAATCCAGGCCAGGCCCTTGGCGCCGTATTTGGCGACATAGGGGCCCAGATCATCAATGTACTTGCGCGACAGCTCGCCCGCGTTGGGCAGCTTGAGCACCGCCACGCGGCCGCCTGGGTCATTGGCCGGCCCGGCGAAGACCTTGAAATCGGTGTTCTTCAGATGCTCGGCCACATCCACGAGCTCGAGTGAAATCCGCAGATCCGGCTTGTCCGACCCGTAGCGGCGCATCGCCTCGGCGTAGCTGATCCGCGGGAAGGGCTCGGGCAGCTCGACGTTGATCACGTTGCTGAAGACCTCGCGAATCAGGTTCTCCACCAGATGCTGCACGTCGTGCTCGCGGACGAAGGCCATCTCCATGTCCAGCTGGGTGAACTCCGGCTGGCGGTCGGCGCGCAAGTCCTCGTCGCGGA
>JAGRJL010000479.1:0-1153 GCA_020442775.1 Lysobacterales bacterium
CACAAGCAACCCCAACGAAGCAAGCAGAAATTGCAATCCGGCAGCAATCGCGTTGCGGCGCCGTTCAGTCTGCTTCCGGGAGCCCCCAGTTCACAGCCGCGCTCGCTCCTGCCCGGTGGAGGCGCCGTCAACGGCACCGGGGCATGCTTTGGCTGACTACAGAGAGCCGCTACGGTTCGGGAGAGTGCCCGCTGTTCGCGCAATTGCGGCGTCGTCAGGAGGATCAGTGAAGTGGGACGACGAGAATGCTCGACACGAAGTTGGTCATGGGTTGGTGTCACGACCACTACCGGTTGGGTGCTGTGCACCCAACCGGGTGAGGCATGCGTTACTTCAGCCCTCGCCGCACGAGCAAGGCGTCAATGGACGGTTCGTGACCACGAAAATCGATGTAGAGCTGCATCGGATCCTTGGTCAATCCGCGGGAGAGGATGGTGTCCCGGAAGCGTTTGCCGTTCTCCCGGGTCATCCCGCCCTGCTCGTAGAAGGCCTTGAACGCATCCGCGGCCAGAACCTCGCTCCACAAATAGGCGTAATAGCCCGCTGAATAGCCGCCCTGCCAGATGTGGGCGAAGTAGGTCGAGCGGTAGCGAGGCGGAACCAGTTCATAGTCGACCCCGTCCGCTTTCAAGGACTGGTTTTCGAAGCCAATGACGTCGGCCTGATCGGCGTTGGCTGCGCCCAGTTCATGCCAGCGCATGTCAAGCATGGCCGCTGCGATGTACTCCAGAGAGGCGAAACCCTGTCCGTAGGCGCGAGCGGCAATAATCTTCTGCACCAGTTCGGCCGGCATCGCCTCGCCACTTTCGTAGTGCTTGGCATAGTTGGCCAGCACCCGCTCGTCCAAAGAAAAATCCTCCAGGAACTGGGAGGGAAACTCGACAAAGTCGCGCGGAACATTGGTGCCCGAGAGCGTCGGGTATTTCACCTGACTGAACAAACCGTGGGCGGCATGTCCAAACTCATGGAACAGAGTGCTCACTTCGTCGTAACTCAGGAGCGCCGGCTGACCCTCGGCCGGCTTGGCAATATTGAGCACGTTCAGCACGACCGGTTTGGTTTCCAGCAGATCGGCCTGGTCGACAAAGCTGTCCATCCATGCACCGCCGCGCTTGCTCGACCGAGCGAAGTAGTCGGCGTAGAGCAGCCCGAT
>JAGRJL010000479.1:1227-4777 GCA_020442775.1 Lysobacterales bacterium
TTCGCTGAACTCGATCCCGTAGATCTCACGCATGGCAAAGAACAAACCGTCATGCAGAACCCGCTCGAGTTCAAAATAGGGTCGGATCTCGCTCTCATCGAGATCGTAGCGCTGCTTGCGGAGCTTTTCGGCGTAGTAGGCCCAGTCCCACGGCTGCAACTGCAGATCCGCCCCATCGGCAGCAATCATGGCCTGCATGTCAGCCGCTTCACGCTCGGCGTTGGCGCGGATCTGCGGCGCCAGTTCGGAAAGCATCTTGTCGACCGCCTCCGGTGATCCAGCCATCTGATCTGCCAGGGTAAAGGCTGCGTGATTGTCGTAACCGAGAAGACTGGCACGCTCGGCGCGAAGCTGGGCCAGACGCCGAACGATGCCCTTGTTGTCGAACTCGTTGTCGTTGTTGCCGCGGTTGATCGACGCCAGGAAGACCCGCTTGCGGATCTCCCGGTTGTCCAGCGAAGAGATCACGCCCTGCGAACTTGGCAGCTGCAGGGTCAGCGCAAACTTGCCAGGATGGCCCAGGTCCTCGGCTGCCTTGGCTGCTGCCGATATCGCGCTGGGATCCAGACCTGCCAGTTCTTCCGCGCTGTCAACGACCACTGCCGATGCATTGGTGTCCTTCAGGAGGTTTTCCTGAAACTGCGTGGTGAGCGTGGATTGTTCCTCGTTGAGCGCTCGGAGCTTGACCTTGTCGGCCTCGCTGAGCTCAGCGCCGCTGCGGACAAAGCGCTGGAAGTAGCGCTCCAGCAGCTGGCTTGATTCCGGATCCAGATTCAGCGCTTCGCGCTGGTCGTAAAGCGCCTTCACTCGTGCGAACAGCGCTGGATCGAGGTAGATGCTGTCGTTGTGCTTGGCCAGCTTGGGCGCGACCTCGGCCTGCACTGCCTGCATCGCTTCGTTTGTGGTCGACTCGGTCAGATTGAAGAAGACCTTGCTGACTCGGAAAAGCACCTCCCCGCTACGCTCCATCGCAACGATTGTGTTGTCGAAGGTCGGCGCTTCACCGTTGTCGGCGATGGCGCGCATCTGCGCAGCCTGCTCCTGCATGCCATTCTCGAAGGCCGGCAGATAGTGCTCGTCCTTGATCTTGGTGAAGTCGGGCGCCAGCAGAGGCAGCTCGCTGGGCGCAAAGAAGGGGTTGGCAATGGAATCAGCCGGCGCCGAGACCGGCGTGGCATCGGCGGCGGGCATGGCGTCCTCCGAGGCGGGTTGTTGGCAGGCGGTGAGCAGCGCAGCAGTCAGAGCCGCTGCAAGCAGTGGGCGCATGGGATTCTCCGTAGTGGCGCCGCGACCCAGACTGGGGCGCGAATATCAGCTCACCATTCTAGCCTGAATGCCCTGGCGCTGATCGCATCACCGAGCAAGCCTCATGGAAGCCTGCCGCCCACCCGGCCAGCCGCTACTCCACGGTCACACTCTTGGCCAGATTCCGGGGCTGATCGACGTCGGTGCCCTTGAGCACCGCGACGTGATACGCCAGCAGCTGCAGTGGGACGGTAAAGATGATCGGCGAAGTCAGAAAGCCCGACGGCGGCAGCGCCATCACGTGCCCGGATTGCTGGTCCAGGTTGGCCGCAACATTGGCGTCGGCAAAGACATACATCTCCCCGCCGCGTGCGCGCACCTCCTCGATATTGCTCAGCAGTTTCTCCACCAGCTGGTCATTGGGTGCCACCGCGACGACCGGCATGCTCTCGTCGACCAGCGCCAGCGGTCCATGCTTGAGCTCGCCGGCGGGATAGGCCTCGGCATGAATGTAGGAAATCTCCTTGAGCTTCAGCGCACCTTCCATTGCGATCGGGAAATGAACACCGCGACCGAGGAACAGCGCGTGGTTCTTGGCCACCAGCGTCTCGGCGAGGTTCTCGATCTGTCCGTCCAGGGCCAGCGCCTCCGCGAGCGCCGTGGGTAAATGCTGTAGCTCGGCCACCAGCCGGGTATAGCGCGTCTGGTCAATGCCCCGCGCGCGGCCGAGTTCGAGCGCTAGTAGCGCCAGCGCCACCAGCTGGGTGACGAAGGCCTTGGTCGATGCGACCCCGATTTCCGGACCCGCCCGGGTCATCAGCACCAGCTCGCTCTCGCGGACCAGCGAGCTTTCGGGCACGTTGCAGATCGCCAGACGGCTGAGGTAGCCGCGCCCCGCCGAGTGCCGCAACGCCGCCAGCGTGTCACTGGTTTCGCCCGATTGGGACACGGTCACAAACAGGGTGCCGTCCACCTGGGCAACATCCCGGTAGCGATATTCACTGGCGATTTCGGCAAAACACGGGATGCCGGCCAGGCTCTCGATCCAGTAGCGAGCGACCAACGCAGCGTGATGACTGGACCCGCAGGCGATGATCCGCACTGCCTTGGTGGAGGACAGGAGCTCTCGCGCATGAACTCCGAAGATCTCGGTCAGCACCGCGCCGTTGTGAATCCGTCCTTCTAGGGTGTCTGCCACAGCTTGGGTCTGTTCGTGGATTTCCTTGAGCATGAAGTGGCGGTAGCCACCCTTGTCGACCGTTCCCGAGTGGAGGGTGGTGGTCTTGACCGGTCGCTCTACCGCAGTCCCCGCACTATCGAAAACCTGAACGCTATCGATGTCCAGGGCAGCAATGTCGCCTTCTTCCAGATAGATGAAGCGGCGGGTCCGGCCCAGTAGTGCGTACACATCGGAGGCCAGATAATTGCCTTCGCCGTCGCCCAGGCCCAGCACCAGCGGGGAGCCGCGACGTGCGCCTATCACCCGGGTTGGCTCACGCGCGCTCAGTACCGCCAGGGCGAACGCGCCTTCCAGTCGAGCGACCGTACGCTGCACCGCAGTGAGCAAATCCAGACCCTGCGCCTGTTGCTGTTCGATCAGGTGCGCGATCACCTCGGTATCGGTGTCGCTTTGGAATTCGTAGCCGTCGGCCACCAACTGCTGCCGCAGGGGCGCGTGGTTTTCGATAATGCCGTTGTGCACCACCGAGACGCGATCTCGTGAAGCGTGCGGATGGGCGTTGCGCTCGCTGGGGATGCCGTGGGTCGCCCATCGGGTATGCGCAATCCCGATTGGCGCCACCAGGGGTGTCGCCTGTTGCAGTGCCTCAAGCTGGCTGACCTTGCCCTGCGCGCGCAGACGGCGCAGTTGCTGTTCGCTGAGTACGGCCAGCCCGGCTGAATCGTAGCCGCGATACTCAAGCGCCTTGAGTCCATTGATCAGCAGGGGAACGATATCCCCCATCGCGGTTGCCGCGACTATTCCGCACATGTGTTGAGGTCCCTTTGGACAGGCCGCAAGTCTAGCCCAGCCTCAGCCGAAGGCCACGGGCGAGAAACTGACCGAATATGGATTCTGTGGGGCAACTGCGCCGGCGTGATCGGCTCAGCCCGTGGGGGCCTTCTTGCGCGGCCTTTTCCAGCCGGCAATGGTCTTTTGCTCGCGCGCGCGGCAGATGCTCAGGCTGCTGTCCGGAACATTGCGTGCAATGGTTGAACCCGCCGCTATGTACGCACCGTTGCCGATAGACACCGGCGCGATCAGCTGCGAATCGCTGCCAACGAAGGCGTCGTCGCCGATCACGGT
>JAGRJL010000480.1 GCA_020442775.1 Lysobacterales bacterium
CACGCCGATGAAGCCGATCGCCCGCTCCAGGTCGGTGTCGGCGTGGCCCAAGGCCACCATCGCCCCGACCAGCACGATGCCGTGCACGAAGTTGGAGCCGCTCATCAGCGGGGTATGCAGGATCACCGGCACCTTGGCGATGATTTCATGGCCACAGAAGGCCGCCAGCATGAAGATGTAGAGCGCCAGAAATCCGTCAATCATCAGCTTTCTCCTTGGTCCCTTCGCCCTCGACCAGCGTCCGGGTGGCCTCGTGCTTGATCGCCCCGTCGTGGGTGATCGCGCTGGCCTCGACCAGATCGTCTTCCCAGTTCAGATCGATCGCCCCGTCCTTGATGATCAGGTCGAGGAAGTTGTTGAGATTGCGCGAGTACATCTCGCTGGCGTGCAGCGGCGCCATGCTCGGCAGATTCAGCGGGCCGGCGATGGTTACCCCGGCATGGACGATGGTCTCGCCCGGCTTGGTCACTTCACAGTTGCCGCCGCCCTCGGCAGCCAGGTCGACAATCACCGACGAGGGCCGCATGCCCTCGACCATGGCCTTGGAAATGATCTTGGGGCTGGGTCGGCCGGGCACCGCCGCGGTGGTGACCAGTACGTCAATCTTGGCCAGATGATCGGCCAGGGCCTGCTGCTGGGCGGCCTTTTCCTCGGCGGTCAGCTCACGCGCGTAGCCGCCGCTGCCGCTGGCGCTCACCCCCAGCTCCAGGAACTTGGCGCCCAGCGACTGCACCTGCTCCTTGGTCTCCGGGCGAACGTCGTAACCTTCGACAATCGCGCCCAGGCGACGCGCGGTGGCCAGGGCTTGCAGCCCTGCGACGCCGGCGCCGATCACCAGCACCTTGGCCGGACGGATGGTGCCAGCCGCGGTGGTCAGCATCGGGAAGAACTTCACGCACAGCTCGGCGCCGATCAGCACCGCCTTGTAGCCGGCCACCGATGCCTGTGAGGAGAGCACGTCCATCGACTGGGCGCGGGTGGTGCGCGGCAGCACTTCCAGGCCGAAGGCGGTGATCTTGCCGTCGCGCAGCTTGGCGCTGCGCTTGGGATCCTTGTGCGGCTGCAGATAGCCGAGGGTGATCGCCCCTTCCTTGAGCCCGCCGATGGCGGCGTCGCTGGGCGGCAATACGTGCAGCAGAATGTCGCTTGCCGCTGCCACCGCCTTGCTGCTCTTGACGATCTTGCTGGCCCCGTAGTCCTCGTCGGCGAAACCGGATTCGACCCCGGCGCCGGCCTCGAGCACGATCTCGGCGCCCTTGGCAATCAGCTTCTTGGCCACTTCCGGCACCAAGGCCACTCGTCTTTCACCGGGCGCGTGCTCTTTCACCACGCCAATTTTGATCCCCATATCGAACGGGCCCTCGCAGCGGGTTAACGAGCGGGTGATGCTAGTGCGCGGCGAGGGAAATAGCTACCGGGCGGCTGTCAGTCAGCTTTTTGCTGCGAAAGCCGGGTTGATCGGGTCGTTGGAAACTGCTCAGCCAGCGTAGTAGCTCAGCTTGTCAGCCAGCGCCGCACGCGCCTGCTCCGGTCCGGCACCCTGCGGCGTGCCCAGATAGATAAAGCCGACGATGGATTCCTCGTCGCCCAGACCCAGCCAGTTCATCACCTCGCGATCATAGGCCGGCCAGCCGGTCAGCCACTGCGCGCCGAAGCCGGCAGCCTCGGCCGACAGCAGCAGCATCATCGCCACGCAGCCGGCCGACAGCTGCTGCTCGCACAGCGGCACCTTGTGACCCACCGTCGGCGTGCAGACCACCGTCACCGTCAGCGGCGCGCGCACGAAGCGGCCCCGCTCCTTGTCCAGCGCCGCCTCGGTTGCCTGCAGATCGGTTTCCAGCAGCCGCTGCGCCAGCCGCTCTCCCAGCCCGGCGCCGCGCTCGCGATCGATCAGTACGTAACGCCAGGGCGCCAGTCGCCCATGGTCCGGCACCCGCAGACCCTGTTGCAGCAGTTCATGGAGCTGATCAGTTGACGGGCCCGGATCACCCAACAGGCGCGAGGGTACGGAGCGGCGGCTGCGCAGGAAGTCGGTTGGGGTCATGGCGATCGCGGGATTGGAGGCGGGACCTGAGGATACGACAGCGATGGCGCCTGAATGCCCAGTGGCGCCCTTGATCTCAACAACTTGCCTCGCAAACCAACGCGAATACTTCGACTTTGGTCGGCTCGCAACCGCGCACGCAGCGATAGATCAGCGCCGGGTCGGGCTCTCCAGCTTCGGAATCCGCCCCGCCGGAAGCCTGGGTCTCATAGCGAAGATGCTCTGCTGCGCCTCTCGCGGGTGCGCATGAGAGGTACAACCGCTCATCACCGATTCGCCCGGTCGCGCAGTAGGCGTAGTTCGGGTCCTGAGGCTGGCCGTAACCCTCGGCATCGAGGAAGCTCAGCAGGACTTGCTGACCTGCCGCGGTGCCTTCGAACCAGCAGGCATCGGGCCCCAGCGCGCGGCAGTCGCTTGTGATCAGCAGGACTATCAATGCTGGGAGCATGCGCATGCGGTTCATTCCTGAGCTCTGATCAATCGCGGCAGAGGCATGGTTTTCGATAATCGAGTCGCTGGACTATTCGACGGCGCACCAGGGATCAATTCAAAAACACAAGTTCAATTAATCACACAAGATTTTCTTTGATTATTCGCAATAAAAGAAACAATAATCGCCCAGCGCCGCAACCCGACCCCAGGGTAAATATCATCAGCCCCACTCTGAAAGTTCGATGAATTTATCCAGACAACAACACCGCAAGTTCATGAGCGAAGGAAAAGCACTGGTGCCCGGGGTGGGACTCGAACCCACAACCACCAGGATCTCGACCTGGCGCGTCTACCAGTTGCGCCACCCGGGCAAATCATCAATGGTGCCCAGGGTGGGATTCGAACCCACAACAGCCGGCTTCTGAGACCGGAACGTCTACCAATTGCGTCACCTGGGCGAAAACAAAAAACCCCCTTCGAGATCGAAGAGGGTTTCGCTGCTCGTCGCCAGGTGGCTCAGAGAATCAGACGCAACCCTCCCGTCCCGTCAGGGGCAGGCTTAGTCGACGCAGTCGTTGGGTGCGGATAATGTTCATGATGACGGAGAGTTTGAATTACCCTCTCAGCTCATGTCAAGCGACATTTTATTTTTAATTCACACAGCAATCGCGGCAGGCCGATTCACTTAATAGAAAACCTGGCGGAACCACAGCATGGCATCTGGATAAGACATGAACGACAGCGCGCTCACATTCAGCGCGACCATCAGCCAGAACTTGAACTGGAAAGCGCGCTTGCTGGACTTGTGTCTGAACACCTGTTGCGCCAGCAGCGCGCCCGGCCAGCCACACAGCAAGGCGCAAAGCTGCAGGGTTGCCTCCGGAGTGCGCTGGCGATCTCGTTTGGCGGCCCACTTGTCGAGGCCGTACAGCACCACGGCAAACAGACTCATGGCGATGGTGACCCAGAACAACCAGATCGGCACAACACCCCAGGTGAGCAGCAGCCAAAGTGCCGGAAAAACCATCAGCGCGACGATGGATAGCAATACGCGTTTGGAGCTCAAGATCGAACGCAGCGCAGTGCCGCCGGCGGGTTTGACCCTGACGGCCCGAAGCTTGTCGCCGGCGGGCCTGACCCTGATGGCCTGTAGCTTGCCGTTGGTCGCGCGCGCTTCCTCGTAGGAGACAAGGTCGCCGGCCCGAGGTCGACCGCTGCGATGCTCGAACTGGCTGATATGAAAGAACCGCCGCTCGCCGCCGGCCTCGGACTCGATAAAGCCGAAGCCGCGATCATCCTCCCAGTCGGCGACCTTTCCACGCCTGACCGGGCCCTTGGACTCGCGCGCGCCCCCGCTGCCTTGTTTCACCCTGCAATCCCAGGCCAGCTTTCGAGGAAGTCGCGCGCCTCCTGATCCACTTCCTCGGCCACCTCGCCAGCTGTCGGCGTATGCGCGATTCGATTCACCGTTGCGACGAGTCCTGCTTTTGCAGGCTCGGAAAGGATCTGTAACAAGATTTGAAGGACCCAGTACTTGTGAACGTCATCGTCACCCTTCAGCACCTTCTCGATTGCAGGCACCACTTCAGGCCCGGCCTGGCGAAACAACGGCACCAGCGCCCGCGCAACCGGCCAATTGATGTCCTGGAACCACTCGAGGATCTCGGGCAGCCGGGAAAGGACTTCGGGCACCAGGCCCAGCGACACAATCGCCTCGGCGGCTGCAAGGTCATGTTTGTCTGTTGGGAGCAGCACATTCATCGGAGTAATGGGCGTGGCTGGTTTCGGATCATGCGCTATCGTGCGACAACCATAAGTTCTTGATCAATCTATAGATAACCCACCGAATCGACTATGGAGGACCGAATTTCATTGAAGTAACCGGCAAACGATGGGTATCGGTTGTGAAATTCGAATCCCTGCTGCCAAATCTCATGCTCACCGTCGTCGAAGCGAACCTCGGTAACCAACAGCGCCCAGCCGAACGCCTGCCCTACACCCGCGCCGGAGATCAATGGACCGTTCAACGCCAGTGATGACCGGGCATAGCGGGGTCGGAACGCGCTCGCGCCTCGTTGCGAGTAATCGAAATACTCCTCGTCTTCCGGCTCTGTCAGATCGTCTTCAAAATCCTCCGCGAATTCTTCCATCAGGCCCGCGCCGAACGGATCCAGATCTGGGTAAGGCTGCACTTGAGAAGCCGGTAGGAATTGCCCATCCATGGGCAAGACCATTCCGTTTGAGGTCGAGAGAAACGCTCGATAACTGGGCGCAAATCGAGTTCCAGACGAGTCTCAAGCGCCTCAATCTCCGTCCCGCTCGCCGGATCCCGCAGCATCGTCCCGCGATTGAGGACTGCCCACGCGCCGGCATAGACCGATTTGTGCCTTTCCAGCGCCTTTTCCTTGAAACGAAGGACATCGAGAATCACGCGGTCCAGTTCGCCCAGAACCCTGCTCCACGGATCGACGCCGGCGACCGTCGTGAGCAACGGCATTCGTCGCGCTTCCAGCTGGGACATCGCCGCGCGAGCCCGTTCGCGACGGCGTCTCTGCTGCTCTCGGTTGTTGCTGCTCATACTTCACGCGTTTTGCCACAATCAGGTCAGGCACGCTACGGACTTTTCGCCCGGCAAGCGCAGATCAAGCCGCGCTGCCTTGCACCCTGGACAGTTCGCGCTGATAGATTTCCAGATCCGTTTCGGTGAAGCAGCAAAAGCACACTTCGCAAACCGTGGGCAACTGCGGCAGTGATTCGAGCACGGTGGCGATCGCTAGCGGCGCTGCCTGCTCGATGGGGTAGCCATAGATGCCGGTACTGATCGACGGAAAGGCTACCGAGACCGCGCCTTTGTCTGCGGCAATCTGCAGCGATTGGCGATAACAGGAAGCGAGCGCATCGGGCTCACCGGCGTTACCACCGCGCCAGACCGGCCCGACGGTGTGGACGATAAACTTCGCCGGAAGCCGGTAACCTGAGGTGATCTTGGCCTGGCCGGTCTTGCATCCCCCCAACAGCCGGCATTCGTGAACCAGATCGGGCCCGGCTGCCCGATGGATCGCCCCGTCGACGCCACCCCCGCCGAGCAATGAGGAGTTTGCGGCGTTAACGATGGCATCGACACTCAGGGTTTCGATCCGCCCCAGGCACGCCGAGATTTGCTGAACCACGTCTACGGACCTCCGAGACTGATCTGGTCACCCACGGTGCGCATCCTCTCCGCCACCAGCCACAACCGATCCTGACCCCACACGCTCAGCACTTCGCGACCCTCCCGATCCAGCAGCTTGTAGCTGGGTACGCCCCAGATTCCCGAGGCATAGATTCTTTGCCGGTTTTCCTCCAGCAACTCGCGCCAGGACTCATCGTGCAGATGCGTTTTGGCCTGGTTCCAGTCCAGCCCCGCCATGCGCACGACCTCGCGCAGGCCCGCTTCTCGGTTGGTATTGATGCCCCGGGCGAAGGCGGCCTCGAGGAAGGCGCCGAGCAGTTCGGTGCCCTTGCCCTGCTTCCGCGCCCACGAATATAGGCTGAATCCGCGCAGCACCGGCTCGCCGATGGGGTCGTAGCAGCGGCCGTAGTCCACCTTCAT
>JAGRJL010000481.1 GCA_020442775.1 Lysobacterales bacterium
GGCGTGTTCGGGCAGACATCGGCCATGAATTCGATTAATGAATGGCCGTTGCCATCGGGCAGACGCATGTCGGTGAAGCACAGGTCGTAGTCGGCGCCGGCCAGATGCTGGCGAGCCTCGACCAGATTGCTGGCGGTGTCGATCGCCAAACCCAGTCGACCCAGCGTAATGCTGAGCAGTTCACGAATCCCGGCTTCGTCGTCAACGATCAGCGCCTTGGGCTGGGCACTCATGGATTTTGCTCTCGGTTCGGCGGCAGCTGCTCACATTAGCCGACCGCCCCCTTCCGCGCCAAGTACATGCCTAGCTTCGGCCGCTCACCGGTACCTTTGGCGCGACCTTCTGCGGTTCCACCAGGGTGATCCGGAAGCAGCTGCCGCCGCCCGGGACCGTGGTGTAGTCGACCTCGCCCTGGTTGGCCTGCACCAGCTGCTTGACCAGATACAGGCCGAGGCCGTTGCCGTCCGCGTGGGTGGTAAAAAAGGGCTCAAACAGCCGGGTCTGCACTTTGGGCGGTATCCCGGGGCCGCGGTCGATGACCTCGATGATTGACTTGTCGCCGTCCTTGGACTGTCGGGCGCGAATGGTGATGTCGGCAGGCTTGTCCATGTCGCGTCCGTAGCGTATTGCATTGCGGATCAGGTTCCACAGCGCCTGGCTGAGCTGTGAGGGATCGGCCAGCGCTTCCGCCCTGGGGGCATCGATCAGCACCTTGATGGTGTCCTCACCCAGCGGGTGTGCCTGCTTGAAGTCCATCACGAAGTCTTCCAGCCACTGACCCAGGCGCAAGGCCTCCGGTCGCGCCCGTTCACGCCGCGACAACTGCAGAACGTTCTCGACGATGCCGTTCATCCGCGCGCAGTGGCTGACGATGATCTCGATCAGCCGCTGATCGGTGTCGGGCAGGTCCGGCGACTCTTGCAGCAGCTGCGCGGCGTGATGGATTGCTGCCAGCGGATTGCGCACCTCGTGCGCGATGCTCGCAGCCAATCTGCCCAGCGAAGTGAGCGTCAGCTCCTCGGCGCGGCGCGAGACCATCGACTCGTCTTCGAGAAAAATCAGGGTAGGCGAATCTTCCTCGGGGCCCATTCGGGCAAAGCGCGGGACCACGGCGGGGACGCCATCAGCCAGATGTACCGGCTTGTTGTCGTGTTGACCGCTACTGGCCCAGTAGCGCAAACGCCGCAACAGCTCCCGTGACACCTCGCCCAGGTGAACGACCTTCGGATCCGGCATTCCCAGCAAATACCAGGCGGACTCGTTTCGCCGCGAGATCCGTTCCTCTTCGTCCACCACCAAAATGCCGGTGCGCATCCGTTGAATGATCAGCTCATTGAGCTGCGTGAGATTGGCGCGATCGCTGTCGGAGGCCGCCGCCAGCTCCTGGCTTTCGCGAGTTTCCCGGGCCAGCCAATAGAAAAGCGCAGCGGTTACAAAGAATCCCAGCGAGAAGAAACCAGCCTGAACCGGGGTGCGGTCCTCCGCGCTCAGGGTCATGGTGGCGTAGGTGGACTCGGCCAGTACCGCGATGGTTGACAAGGCCGCTGCCAGCAGCGCCAGCCGACCAGGCAACATCAACGCCGCCATCGCCACAGTGACCAGCAGCAGCGCGCCGGTGCCGCCGCCCAGGCCACCAAAGGCGAACAGGGCCAGAGTGCCGAACGCCAGATCAACGGCCACCGCAAGAGTGGTCTGCACCAGCAGCCCGCGCTCGACCAGCTTGACGTACAGCCAGCCGGCCATCGCCACGGAAAGGTAGGCGATGGCAACAATCAGCAAGCTGTCCTGGCTGAAATTGGTCGGCCTGGGTCGGTAATTGC
>JAGRJL010000482.1 GCA_020442775.1 Lysobacterales bacterium
GCCGGCTTCTTCCAGATCGGCAACTATCAGGTCAGCCCCAACGGACAGCTGCTGGCCTGGGTCGAGGATACGGTCGGTCGGCGCCAGTGGCGCCTGCGGCTGAAGGATCTGCGCAGCGGCGTACTGCTGGATCAGCCGATCGAGAATGTGCAGACCGATATCGCCTGGAGCGGTGACAGCGGCAGCGTGCTGTATATCGAGAAGGATCCCCAGACCCTGCTGGGTGAGCGGGTCAAGCGGCACCGACTGGACACCGCGGTGGAAGCAGACCAGACGGTTTACGAAGAGTCTGACAATAGCTACTACCTGTCGGTCAAGAACAGTCGCAGTGGCCGCTTTGTGCAAATCGAGGCGCAGAGTACGGTGGCCAGCGAAACCCGGGTCGCCCGCGCAGCCGACCCGGCGCTTGCCTTCTCGGTGCTACTGCCGCGCGAGCGCGATCACCTGTACTACGCCGAGGATCACGGCGATCGCTGGGTGATCCGCAGCAACCGGGATGCGCCCAACTTCCGCTTGATCGAAGTCGCCATGGCGCAGATCGCCGATCAACGGCAATGGCGCGAGCTGGTTCCCCACCGCGAAGATGCGCTGCTGGAGCAGAGCCTGGTGTTTGAGCAGTTCCTGGCGGTGAACGAAAAGGTCGATGGGCTGAGCCAGCTGCGGATTCGCAGCTGGGCCGACGGCTCCAGCGAAGTGATCAGCGCCGATGAAAGCCCCTTTGATTTTCTGCTGACCGACAACCCCGAGCCCGGCAGCTCGACTGTGCGCTACGAGTACAGCTCGATGGTGACGCCCAAGTCCACCTTTGAATTCGAACCTGCGAGCGGACGCCGCAACCTGCTCAAGCGCGATCCGGTACCGGGCTACGACGCCAGCCGCTACCAGAGCGAATTCGTGTTTGCCCCGGCCCGCGACGGCAAGCGCATTCCGGTCTCGATCCTGCGCCGCAAGGACGTCGCCCGGGACGGCAGCGCTGCGCTCCTGCAGTATGGCTATGGCTCCTACGGCAGCACGGTGGAGCCGCGTTTTGAGAGCAACTGGATCTCGCTGGTGGACAGAGGCGTGGTTCTGGCAATTGCGCACATCCGCGGTGGTCAGGCGCTGGGCCGCGCCTGGTACGAGGACGGCCGTCTGCTGAACAAGAAAAACAGCTTCAACGATTTTGTCGATGTGACCCGCTTCCTGATCGACAGCGGCTATGCAGCGCCGAACCGGGTCGCCGCAACCGGCGGCAGCGCCGGCGGTCTGCTGATGGGCGCGGTGGTCAATCAGGCGCCGACTCTCTACCGTGCGGTGGTCTCGCGGGTGCCCTTTGTGGATGTGGTCACCACCATGCTCGACGAATCGATTCCGTTGACCACCAACGAGTTTGACGAATGGGGCAATCCCAAGCTGCAGCCCTTCTACGACTACATGCTCAGCTACTCGC
>JAGRJL010000483.1 GCA_020442775.1 Lysobacterales bacterium
CGGGAACGATCGTGCTGCGCCCGGCGCGCCTCATTCAGGGCGGTCTCCACTCGATGCATCGGATTGAGCGCAGCGCGAGCGTCCTGCAGCACCATCTGCACCGCCGCATGAGTGTGCGATCGCCGGCTTCCCGCGGAAGGCCATTGCAGTGTTCCTGCGCTGTGCGCCTGCACTCCGACCAGGCAGCGTCCCAACGTGCTCTTGCCGCTGCCCGAGGCGCCCATCAGCGCCACCCGTTCTCCCGCGCCGATGGCAAAGCTGATATCGCCGATCAGCCGCCGTGCGGGCTTGCCCCAGCGTTGCCGCAGACCGACTCTCAGCGACTGCACCCGGACGCAGTCGCCTGCCCGACTGGGTTCAGGCCGGGCTGCCGACTTCGCCAGGCGACTGTGGGCGGCCACCAACGCACGCGTCCATGGCTGTTGCGGGCTGCCGAAGATCGTCGCCAGCGGCCCGCGTTCGACAATCCTCCCGTCGACCAGGACCAGCGCCTGATCGCAGATCTCGCCGACCAGCGCCGGATCATGGGCCACCAGCAGCAATCCCAGTTCGCGCTCGGCGCAGAGCCGGCGCAGCAGTTCCAGAATTTCCGCCCGGGCGACGCTGTCCAGCGAGGCGGTGGGCTCGTCGGCCAGCAGCAGGCGCGGCCTGGCCGCCAGGGTCAGCGCAATCAGCGCCCGCTGGCGTTGCCCACCG
Organism: Lysobacterales bacterium; assembly: GCA_020442775.1. Taxonomy (GTDB): domain Bacteria; phylum Pseudomonadota; class Gammaproteobacteria; order Xanthomonadales; family SZUA-5; genus SZUA-5. The sequence continues at coordinate 697 of JAGRJL010000483.1, forward strand.
GACAGCTCTCCAGGCCGGCGCTGCCAGTAGTGCTCGACCGGGGTGAGTCCAACCTGCTGCAAAAAGGCGCGCGGATCACCGGATCGGTGAACCTGCGCGGTTTCGCGCAGCAGATCGCCGAGCCGACGCAAGGGGTGCAGGGCCTGGCCGGCGCCCTGGAAGATCAGTCCCAGTCCAGGATGATAGGCGCGATGACGGCTCAGATCGTGGGCATGCCCATCCCAGCGCAGCTGGCCGCTGAGGCGGGCCCGGTTCGGGATCAGCCCCAGCAGCGCCCTGAGCAACAGGGTCTTGCCGGAACCCGATGGTCCGAGCAGGGCACAGCGCGCGCCGGGGGCCAGCGACAGATGGATATCATCCAGCAGCTGGCGGCCGTCCAGCTGCAGGTCCAGTCCGGCGACCCGCAGTTCACTCATGACTGACCCCCAGCGCTTCCCGCAGGCGGTTGGCCAGCGCGCGCAGGCTGCCGAGCAGGGTCAGCAGCACCACCGTCGGTGCCAGCAGCAGCCAGGGCGCCTGCTGCAGATCCTGCGCGCCTTCGGCCAGCAGACTGCCCAGGCTGCCCATCGCCTCGCCCGGCCCCAACCCCAGAAAGCTCAGAAAGGACTCCACCAGCACCGCCTGGGGAACCGCCAGAGTCAGCGCCAGCAGCATCGGACCCAGCAGGTTGGGCAGCAGGTGCAGCAATAGCTGGCGCCCGCGCGGGACCCCGGCGATCTGCGCCGCCAGCATGTAGTCGCTGCCCCGGATCCGGGCGCTCTCGGCCCGGATCAGCCTGGCCACATCCAGCCAGAGATAGGTCGCCAGCACCAGCACCAGAGTCAGCAGACCGGGCTCCAGGATGGTCACCACCACCACCGCCACCAGCAGCAGCGGCACGCTGGTCAACGCGTCGACCAGACGCATCCCCAGCAAGTCCGGCCAACCCCCATAGAATCCACAGATCGCGCCGTAGAGCCCGCCAAACACCAGCGCCAGCGCGCCGGCGCTCAGCGCCACCAGCAGGGACAGCCTTGCGCCAGCCAACAGGCGCGCATAGACATCGCGTCCGATCGCATCGGTCCCCAGCGGGTGGCTGCCGATCCACTCTGGCGCCAGCCAGGCCTGGCCCCAGTCGGGCGTGATCGGGTCAAAGCTGCTCCACCAGGGCCCGCAGATGACCAGCAGCGCCAGCGTTGCCAGCGCTAGCAGCGGCCAGCGCAGGGCTCTGACTGAGGCTGCCGGCCGCAACGATCAGGCGGCGCGGGAACGGGCGAAATCGGTCTCCGACATCGCCTGCGGTTCACCCAGGAAATGCCCTTGCACATAGTCCACGCCGCAGCCCTTGAGCCATTCCAGCGAGCCCTGCGAGTCGACGTGCTCGGCGATCACTTGCAGACCCAGCGAGTGCGCCAGCGAGGTGATTGCGCTGACCATGGTGCGGTCACGATCCGATTCCTGCAGGTCGCAGATCAGGCTGCCTTCCAGCTTGACGAAGTCCACCGGCAGATGCTTCAGATGCGAGATCGAGCTGAAGCCGGTGCCGAAATCGTCAAGGGCAAAGCGGCAACCCAACTCCTTCAGGGTCAGGATGAAGCGCCGGGCCGAATGCAGGCTGGCGATCTCCGCAGTCTCGGTGACTTCAAAAATGATCCGTGCCGGATCGACTCCGGAAGCGCGAATCTGCTCTTCGATCAGGCGCAGCGAGCTGGCGTCCTGCACGGTGACATTGGACAGGTTGACGGTGAAGCAGACCTCCGGCGACTTCTTCAGCGCCTTCAGGTGCTTGAGCGCCTGACCCAGCACCCACAAATCGATCTTGTCCATCATCCCCACGCGCTCGGCCAGCGGAACGAACACGCTGGGCGCGATCTGCTCGCCATCGCGATTGAGCATCCGGATCAGCAGCTCGAACAACAGTTCACCGTTGCCGTTTTCCTTGGCCCGCACGATCGGCTGGGTCTGCAGCAGGAAGCGGTCCTCGTGCAGCGCCTCCTTGAGCTTGGTGATCCAGCCGGCATCCAGCTCGCGAGCGATCCGCTGGTCGGCGTCGGAGACCTGAATCTGGGTCTGGTTGCCGCCGCGCCGCTTGGCGGTCTGACAGGCGATTCGCGACTGCTCCAGCGCATACTCGGCGCTGGGCGTATCGCTGGACAACACCGCTACCCCGACGGTGGCCGAGAGCTGCTGGGTCTTGCCGTACATCGGGAAGCTGATCCGACCGATCTGCTCGCGCGCGGCGTCGGCCAGGCTGGCCAGATTGTCCAGCTGCACGCCGGACAGGATCAGCCCGAAGTGATCTTCTTCCAGACGGGCGAGCACGTCGTCCTGGCGCAGGCGCTCCTTCAGTCTGGCCACCACATCGGCCAGCAAACGATCGGTCAGCGCCCGACCTGCCTGGGTTTCAATCAGGCTGAAGCGGTCCAGATCGATCAGCAGCAGCGCAGAATAGCCGCCATTCTCGGCACGCTTGCCCAACTCCTGGGCCAGGGCCTGATTGAAGTGACGCTTGTTTGCGGCGCCGGTGAGCCCGTCGTGCATCATTTCCCAGCGCATCTGGTCGGCGCTCTTGCGATCGGAAATGTTGCGGAAGACCACCACGGTGCCGTCGCGCTTGCCACCGATATTGAGCGGCACCACGCTGCACTCCACCGGCATCGCTTCGCCGGCCTGATTCCAGAACACCGCTTCATGCCCGCGCAGCGGATCGCCCTCGGCATAGGCCCGCCCCAGCGGCGAATCCGCCTCGTCTACCGTAGAGCCGTCGCCCATCGCGTAGTGCAGCAAGTCATGCGCGCGCTTGCCCAGCAGCTC
>JAGRJL010000484.1 GCA_020442775.1 Lysobacterales bacterium
AAGTCGCTCGCGCTGATGATCGCCTCGACGCCCTCGTAGAGGTCGTCCTCGGTCAGGTGGTTCATGTCCGCGCTCATCCGGCAGGCCCACATGTGGCGCCAGGAGCCGGCGAAATGCAGCCGCCGGCAGGTGAGATTTTGATGCTCGCCCAGATAGAAGGGGTAGAACTCGGCAAAGCTGGTGAAGGCTTGCGCCCGAGCTGATTCGATCTGCATGGTCCTGCTCCTGCCCACGATATGGCCAGTATAGTCGCGCCGAGCTCGGCCGGCTGTCGCGAGGGTGACAGCTTGACCGGTCGCCGATCAACGGCTGCGAACGGAGGCCTCGGATCAGGCGACGCCGCGCTTGGACGGCTGAGGCTGTTCGAAATAGCTGGCGAGCGGCTGTGGTCGGTCAATCGCAAAGCCCTGCGCATAGTCCACGCCGAGCAGTGCGATGCGCTTGCGAATGGCCTCGGTCTCGACATATTCAGCAACCGTTTGCTTGCCCAGCGAGCGCCCGATTTCCGCCATCGAACGGACGATGGACAGCGCCAGCGGCGAGTTCTCCACCTCACGGACAAAGCTGCCATCAATCTTGTAATAGTCGACCTCAAGTCGGGACAGATAGGCGAAGGAACAGAAGCCGGTGCCGAAATCATCCAGAGCAAAACGACAGCCCAGCGCACGCAGCTGGCTGATGAATTGCTGCGCGCGATCGAGGTCGCTGATCGCGCTGGTCTCGGTGATCTCGAAACACAGGCTGCCCGGTGGCAACGGGCTGCGCTCCAGTCGACTGCGGATGAAGTCGATGGTCTCGTTCGAGCTGAGCGAATGCGCCGACAGGTTGATGGAAACCGTGGCGACGCGGGCCGCGGCGTCCGGATTTGACGCAAACCAGTCCAGGCAGCGCGAGATCATGTGCTGGTCCAGCCGCGTGGCCAGCCCGAATCGCTCGGCCGCATGCACGACCTGACCGGGCATCAAATCGCCGTCCTCGCCGTGCATTCGCAGCAGGATCTCGATGTGTACCGACCTGGTCGTCGCTGCTGCGGTTTGTCCGGTCCGGATGGGAACGATGGATTGACAATGAAGCGCAATCCGGTCGTACTCCAGCGCCTCTTTCAGCTTGACCGCCCAGTCCATCGCGGTGGTGCGCTGCGCCAGCGCCTGATCCTGCGCGTCAGACAGCTGCACCCGGTTGCCGCCCAACTCCTTGGCGGTGAAGCATGCGGCATCGGCGCGCGAGAGCAGGTCGGCGTAGGAGTGGGCATCTGCCAGTATCGGGGTCAGGCCCACGCTGGCGGTCACCGTCAGAACCCGCTTGCCGACCGCGTGGCGATAGTCGCTGATGCTGCGGCAGATCGCCTGGCAGCGTCGCACCGCCGCCTCCGGATCCAATTGATCGAGCAGCAGCGCGAACTCGTCACCGCCGATTCTTGCCAGATATTCGCCGCTGCCGAGATTGGCCTTGAGCAGGGCGGCGATCTGCTGCACCAGCGCATCGCCTTCGGCGTGGCTGAAGCTGTCGTTGATGATCTTGAACTGGTCCAGATCCACATAGGCCAGTGCGGCAGGGCGGCGGCGCCGGTCGGCCAGCCAGCGCTGCGCCTCCACCTCGAAGGCCGCGCGGTTGGGCAGGCGAGTGAGCCGATCCACGGTCGCACGTCTGAACAGCGCCATCGCTGCGACCCGGGTCTCGAAGGTGGTCGCGGCGACCACCAGCGGGATCACCGCAAACAGGCTCATGAACACCAAGAGGACGGTCGATTCGAGCAGCGTTGATGGCGGCACGTAGCCGGCAAAGCCGCGTCCGGCCAGGATCGTGGAGCACAGCACCAGCGCGCTGGTGGCGATGGCCGTGATCGGTGGTTCAAAGCGCAATGCGCTCCACAGCAGCAGTGCCAGGGGCAAGCTGCTGAGTCCGAGCGCGTAGGCGCGACTGTCTTGCGCCAAAGTCAACATCAGGGCCAATGCCCCCAGCATGGCCAGCGCCCACAGCAGCTTCTCTCTGGCGCTGGCGAAGCTCAGCCCGCGTTCGCCCCAATAGCCGCGCTGTTTCACCCGATAGACCATGATGATCGCCGGGGTCAGCGCGAGCAGTCCCAGCATGTCGCCCATGAACCATTTGGCCAGCGCCTCCCAGAAGCCGCTACCGAGCATCGATGAGTGCCACAGTCCGAGTACCCCAACCGCAGCGCTGACGGCGGCCAGCACCGCGGCGCCAGCGACCAGCACAAACCCGGTTCTGACCTTGAGCACGCGGACTTCGACATCACCCAGCAGTTTCACGGTGGCGTATCCACCGAGCGCCCCCAGGGTGTTGGCGGCAGCGGAGAATGCGATGAACTGCTGGACCGGGACCGGCGACCAGGTCAGGTGCATGACCGTGACGCTCAGCGCGATCACCGGCCACCAGCGCGGGCCTTCAATCAACAACAGGCTGAACGCCACTGCAGCGGGCGGCCAGATCAGCACCACATCGCTGTCGCCCTCGAAGAAATAGGTCACTAACGCCGAGGCGAGCAGATAGGCAAAGATCCACGCAATGGCCCTGAGGCCCACAGACATGGCGAAGGTGACTCCTTGGTTGCGCGGGGTCCCAACAGTATGTGTAGAGTAACGGCAAATTCGTGATGGAACATCGAAAGCGAGGTCAACCATGAACCAGCAACAGGAAACCGGGTTCAAGGGCCCGGGCGGTACCGGCGGAGGCCTTGGCGAGTTCGTGATCGGCTTCGTGATGGCGATCGCCGGGTTCTGGCTACTCACCAACCAGGTGCAGGTGACCACCGGTGGCTGGCGTCTGTGGGGCTACAACGCCTTTGGCCTGTCGCTGTTGCCATTCATCATTGGCGTGGGCGTGCTGTTCTTCAACGGACGCTCGATACTCGGCTGGCTGCTCACCCTGGCCGGGCTGGTAATCGTGTTTGCCGGCATCCTGGTCAACATGAGCATCTATTTCCGGCCCACCAGCCTTTTCAACACCTTGCTGATCCTGATCCTGATCACCGGCGGAATCGGGCTGCTGGTGCGCTCGCTGAGCGAACACGGCAAGTCATCTGAGGGGAATTGAGCGCAGCGCTTGCGATGGCGGCTATTCCAGCCCGTCGCGGAACAACACGCCGACGGCCGGTACGTGCATCACGATGCAGTGAATCGCGCCGGCCGAGTGGATGATGTTGCTGCAGTCCACCTGAACTACCTGATGGGCGGGAAAGGCCTGCTCAAACACTTCCAGCGCCTGGGCGTTGCTGCTGTCATAGCCGGTGAAGCGGCACAGCAGTACCAGTCGGTTGAGGACCACCGAGTTGGCATAGGTGTAGTGGGTCCCGGAGGCCTGCCAGCCGTCGGTGCGCAGAACCTCATAGCCGCGTCCTTGCAGATCCACGGCCAGATCTTCGGTAATCGTGTGCGGGCTGCCGCTGGATTCCGGATAACGGGACAGGATCACCCGTTTGCGGGCGACCGGAAGCATCCACATGTCTATGTGCTGGGTGCTGTCAAAGCTCTGTGGAAAGGCCGGCACGATGGTCAGATTGAGGTTTTGGAAAGCGACATAGCGATCGCTGATCTGGCTCACGCTGAGACCGGGGTTTTCGTTGCTGATCAGCGCAGTCATGAAGGCGTCGCCATCATCGAAGAGATGAAAATTTCCGCCTCCGTGGGTCAGGCCGATCTCGTAGCGCTGGTCGCCCCACAGCGTGGCCAGCGCAGCAGGAATGGCGTTATCCAGCGGTCGGGGGCGGTTGTACTGGTGATCGACCACGGCCCGTGACTGATTGTGTTCGATATAGCGCGGCCCGTAGTCACGCATCCACACCGAATCGGTGGGTGCCTGAACGAATTCGATCTTGCTCAGGTCCGCGCCTGCCCCGGACAGCACGCTGCTGGCGCTGCTCTGCTGGGTGGCCGAGCCCACCACCAGTGCAACTCGGGCCTCGGGTTCCACGGTGGTGATCGCGACGATCATCTCGGTGAGCAAACTGTTGAAGCTGCCCCAGCGCATCAGCAGGGCGTCGTTGAACTGGTACTCGGCCGGGGTGTGGACCTGCCCCATGGGTGGGCTGGGCATGCCCTTGAAGGTGGCGGGAAGCTGCCAGCGAGCGCGCTCGCCAGCACCGAACCCGCGCGGCAGCGGCGGTCCGACGCCGTCATCCTCGATCTGGGCCAGATAGGCCGGGTCGACGAGTGCCGCATTCGGCAGCGCGGCCAGAGGCAACGGCGATCCGCAGCTCAATGCGGCCAGGATCAGCCAGACCCGTCCGCCTGCCATCGGCTGATCGGATCCTCGCTGCATCTGTTCGGCGGCCTGGGCCTGT
>JAGRJL010000485.1 GCA_020442775.1 Lysobacterales bacterium
CTCGCGACGAACATTCATGAATAATCCGGGCTAGAACAGCGCCGCCTGCACCGGCGGAGGCGTCAGGCTGGCGCGCAGCCGGTTCGGATCATCCAGCTGTTGCCGGGGATGATGATCCGGCAGTTCCACAAACGGCAGCACCTTGCTAAGCGACAGCCGCAGTCTCGCCAGATCAGGCACCCGCAGTGGCCCGCTACGCCGGGCGCGGATGATTCGCTGGACGTTGCGGGTGCCCAGACCGGGCACTCTCAGTAGCAATTCCCTGGGCGCACGATTGAGGTTGACCGGAAAGCGCTCCGGATGACGCAGGGCCCAGGACAGCTTGGGATCGATCCCCAGATCCAGCATTCCGCTGCCCTCGGCCGGGGCAATCTCCTCGACCTCGAACTGGTAGAAGCGCAGCAGCCAGTCCGCCTGGTATAGCCGGTGCTCGCGGGCCAGTGGAGGCGCCTTCAGCGGCAGATGACGGGAGGCATCCGGAATCGGGCTGAAGGCCGAATAGTAGACCCGGCGCATCCGAAAGCGCTGGTAGAGCCTGGCGCTGCTGCTCAGTACGGTTCGGTCATCGGCATCATCGGCTCCCACAATCATCTGCGTGCTTTGGCCAGCCTCAGCGTAGGTGGGCACCCGTCGCAGCCGTCGTTTGGCACTGTCGCGACGGATCTGCTTTCCTTCCGCAATTCGCCAGCTCAGCTCGCCCATCGCCTGCTCGATGCCATCGGCGTCTTTTTCGGGCGCCAGCTGTTTGAGGCTGACGGCGGTGGGCAGTTCGACGTTGATGCTCAGTCGGTCGGCGTACTTGCCGGCAGCGGCAAGCAGCTCCGGCGATGCTTCAGGAATGGTCTTGAGGTGAATATATCCGGCGAACTGATGCTCCTCGCGAAGGCAGCGTGCGACCTCAACCAGCTGTTCCATGGTGTAGTCGCCAGAACGAATGATCCCGCTGGAGAGAAACAATCCCTCGATGTAATTGCGCTTGTAGAAATCCATGGTCAGACGCACCACTTCGGCGGCCGCGAAGCGGGCTCTGGGCACATTGCTGCTGACCCGGTTGACGCAGTAGGCGCAGTCGTAGACGCAGAAATTGGTGAGCAGGATCTTCAGCAGGGAAACGCATCGACCGTCCGGCGTGTAGGAATGACAGATGCCCATGCCGCCGGCGCTGCCGATCCCACCGCTCTGACGCGAATCCCGGCGCCGCCCGCCGCTGGAGGCGCAGGAAGCATCGTATTTCGCCGCATCAGCCAGAATCTGCAGTTTCTTGGAGATTTCCATGTTTGCCAACGTGTTGGAACAACGTCTCAGCATCTGAGACGGGCAACCATCGGAATCGTAGCGAGGCCGGGGTGTGGGTCCTGTAGAGACGGCCAGCGCAGCAAATACCCCGCGCGCAACGCCACTTCATGATCGATTCACCCAGTTATGGCGTATCATCGGGAGATGAATGTGGCCAACCGCCTACGACGCGTTCGTTGCCTGACCTGGATTGCGATCCTTGGGATGCTCTGGTCTCAGATGGCGCTGGCCATGCACTCGGCCGGCTGCGACAGCAGCTCGGGGGTAGCAACCACCGTCAAGCATGGTTGTCATGGCGACAGCGGCCACAGCGTGGATCCGACTTGCGAGAACCACTGTGCCTCGGCCTACAGTGCGGACGTCAAGCGCTTGCCGGTGTTCGCTGCACTGCCGCCGGAGACCTTCAGCCCTTGGTCTCACGAATGGCAGCCCCCGAAGCTCGTATTACCAGATCGATTCCCGGCCATTGCGGCCAGTAGGTGCCATGGGCCCACCGGGCACCCCGCATCTATCCTGCTGATTTAGCTCGATTTCATCGCGCCCCTCGAGCAAGGGGCGAATCTTGTAGTGCGTCCAATCACCGCGCTTGCTGGCGGTCTGGCGCAAATCACGGCTGCTGGCGACGCCAGCCTGTTCGGATGAAACAAGCGATGAATACTATGATTGCACTTGCCATCACCGCCAGCCTGTTGGTGGCGCCAAAGCTGCCCGCATCTGGCGAAAGCCAGCCTTCACCGGAATGGCTGAGCACTCAGCGCGCAATTGCCCTGGCAATCAGCCAGGACCCTTATCTCAACGGCAGCGAGTTTGCCGAGCAGGCGTTCCGTGATCAGGCCGTCGCACAGTCGTTCAGGCCAGATCCCAGGCTCACCGTCAGCGCCGCCAATTTTCCGGTGGACAGCTTCGATTTTGGCCAGGAGCCGATGACCCAGCTGATGCTGAGTGTTTCCCAGGTTCTGCCGCGGGGAGACTCACTGGCATTGCGCAATCAGCGCGAGCTGAGCCAGGCGGCACAGCAGCCGCTGTTGCGTGAGGATCGGCGGGCGTCGGTGACCCTGGCGGTCACCGAGCTCTGGTTGTCGATTTACCAGGCCGAGCAGAGCATCACACTGATCGAGACGGACCGTGGATTGTTCGATCAGCTGGTGGATGCGGCGGAACTGGGCTACGCCAGCGGGCTGATGCGCAGTGCGCAACAGGATCTGATTCGCGCGCAGCTGGAGGTCACCGCGATCGAAGATCGCCTGACCAATTTACGTCAGCAACGTGACTCGGCTCGCCAGCGACTCAGCGAATGGGTAGGCCCGATAGCCGTCGACTCCGAGTTGGGCCCGCTTTCGCCAAGCGCTGATCCCGTATCGCCCAACGCTCCGATGCTGCGCTCCCATCCGCTGCTGCGCGCAACCGATGCAGAGATCGCTGCGCTGGAAACCGATGTCGATCTGGCCAGGCAATCGGCCAAACCCGAATGGATGATCAGCGCCCAATACGGCTTGCGCGGTGAGGCACCCGACGGCCGTGACCGAGCCGACTTTCTCAGCCTGGGGGTGAGCGTGGATCTGCCCTGGTTTCGCCGTCAGCGCAGCGACCATCAGGTCAGTGCCGCAGCCGGCCGGGCTGAGGCAAAACGCAGCGACTATGCGCTGCGTTTGCGCCAGCTGAGCGCGCGCTGGGCGACTGCCCAATCCGACCTCGCGCGGATCATCGAGCGACAGGCCCTGTACGAGCGCACGCTATTGCCGCAGATGCATGAACTGGCTGACGCGGCGATCAATGCCTACAACAACGATGAGGGTGAGTTTGCCGAGGCGGTTCGCGCCCGCATCGCCGAACTCAACGCCAAGATCGAGCTGTTGAACATCGTTGTTCAGCGCCACCGCATCCATGCACAGATTGCCTATCTGGCGACGTCCAGCGAGCAGAACACCGGGAGCGAGCCATGAACCGACCGCTGAGTTCGTTTCTGCTGGTATGCGCCGGCGCGATCGCTGGGGCCATTGCGATGCAGTTGGTGGGGACCGGTGGCGGAGACGGTGCCGCTGGTGAAGAGGAGGCCAAGCCGCTCTACTGGGTAGCTCCCATGGATCCCAACTACCGACGTGACGGACCCGGAAAGTCGCCGATGGGGATGGACCTGGTGCCGGTCTACGCCGACGACGCCGGGGGCGATGACAGCGGACCGGGGACGGTGCGTATCTCTCCCGAGGTGGTTAACAATCTCGGCGTGCGCACTGCCAGGGTCAAGAGCGGTCGCCTGCCAACGGTCGTACGCACGGTGGGCAACGTGGTCTATGACGAGGACCACATGCAGCACATCCATTCGCGGGTCGAGGGATGGGTGGAGCGGCTGCACATCAAGGCCGAGGGCGATCCGGTCACCCGCGGCGCTCCGCTCTACGACCTTTACTCGCCGCAGCTGGTCAATGCGCAGGAAGAGCTGCTGCTGGCGCTCTCTCGGAACAATGAGCGGCTGGTCCGTGCGGCGAAGGCGCGAATGAGTGCGCTGCAGTTCTCAGCGGCCGCGATCGACCGTCTGGTCAGCACCCGCAAGGTTGCGCAGAACGTCACTGTCTACGCACCGCAGTCGGGGGTCATCGACAACCTCAAGGTGCGCGAGGGCTTTTTCGTCAAACCCGACATGACCATGATGAGCATCGCCCAGCTGGATCCGATCTGGGTGGTCGGCGAGGTATTTGAACGCCAGGCCGGTCTGGTCGCGCTGGGCGACAGCGTGCAGATGCAGCTGGATTATGTGCCCAGTCAAAGCTGGGCAGGCCAGGTGGACTACATCTACCCCAGCCTCAATCCACAAACCCGCACCGCACAGGTACGCATGCGCTTTGACAATCCAGACCTGGCGCTCAAGCCGAATATGTATGCGCAGTTGGAGATCCAGACTCGCAGTCGGGCTGAGACGCTGCTGGTACCCAGGGAATCGCTGATTCGGCTGGCCGGACAGGATCGCGTGGTGCTGGCACTCGGTGATGGGCGCTTCAAGTCAGTGGCGGTGAAGCTGGGGCAGGTGGGTGATCACGATGCCGAAGTCCGTGAAGGCCTGAAGTCAGGCGATGAGATAGTCGTCTCCGCCCAGTTTCTGCTCGATTCAGAGTCCAGCAAGTCCTCGGATTTCAAGCGCATGGGCGATGAAATGACGACGCCCCCGCCCAGCACTGCCTGGACCGATGCCGAAGTGAGATCGCTCCCCGAGAACGGCAAGATCTCGATGCATCACCAGCCCATCGAGGCCTGGAACTGGCCGGCGATGACCATGGATTTCCGTCTGGCAGCAGAACTGGACCGCGAATCACTGGTTCCCGGGAAGCGGCTCGCGATCAAGCTGGAGAAGACCCCCGAAGGCGCCTACCAGATCGTCGAACTGGCCCCCGCAGGCAACGATTCCCAGCTCGACCAAGCGGGTAGTCCGGACCCTGCTCAGAGCAATCACGGTGCAATGGACCACGGCGAAATGAACCATGGAGACATGGACCACAGTCAGATGGATCACAGTCAGATGGATCACAGTCAGATGGATCACGGTCAGATGGATCACGGTCAGATGAACCATGGCGAGATGGACCATGGCCAGATGGATCATGAGCAGATCGGCCACGATCCGAATCACGGCGATCAGCGGCCGCGGCCCTAGGAGGCATCACCATGATTGCAGCCTTGATTCGCTGGTCGGTCACCAACCGGTTCTTCGTGCTGTTGTCGACCGCGATACTGGTCGGGGTGGGGCTGTACTCGCTCAGACAGACCCCGGTCGATGCGATTCCCGACCTGTCAGATGTGCAGGTGATCATCAAGACCAGCTTCCCGGGGCAAGCCCCGCAGGTGGTCGAGGATCAGGTGACCTATCCGCTGACCACCGCCATGCTCTCGGTCCCGGGTGCGGTGACCGTGCGTGGCTATTCCTTTTTTGGTGATTCCTACGTCTACGTCATCTTTGACGAGGATACCGATGCCTACTGGGCGCGCTCGCGGGTCCTGGAGTACCTGAGTCAGGTCAGTCCGACCCTGCCGGCAAGCGCCAGACCCCAGCTGGGGCCGGATGCCACGG
>JAGRJL010000486.1:0-3941 GCA_020442775.1 Lysobacterales bacterium
CAGCCCAAGGCGCGGATCAAGGGCCTGCTGGATTTCATCTTCGAAAAGGACGGCCTGGGTCTGGAGTACGCCGACGACCGCAGTCGCACCGTGGCGCGCTCAATTGCCGACCGCAAGGCCAACTGCCTGTCCTTCACCCTGGTGTTTATCGAGCTGGCCAAGGCCGCCAACTTCAAGGCCAGACTGCTGGAAAGTGATCAGTCGCTGGTCTGGTTCTCCAACGACAACAACATCTATCTGGCCGGTCACGTGAGTGCGCAGATCAAGCTGGGACACAACCGCTTCGAGGTCAATTTCGACCCCGAAACACCGATGACCCACAGCAACAAGCGGCCGGCTTCCGCCGAGCGCATCGTTGCGCACTACTACAACAATCGCGCAGCCGAACTAATGGCCGAAGGCGATCTGAAATCAGCTGCGGCGCTGTACGACGCGGCCGAGCGCATGGACCCCACGCTGGTGTCGATCTACAACAATCGTGGAGTCATGTTCCGCCGGCAGGAGAACATCGAAGCCGCGGCCAAGTCCTTCGAACGTGCGCTCAGCCTCGATCACGATGATCTGTCTGCGCTGTCCAATCTGGTGACGGTCTATCGACTGCAGGGGCGCGAAGGTGAAGCGGATCGCCTGGCCAGCGACCTCTCCATCGCCCAGCGCAAGAACCCCCTGCACTACTTCATTCTGGGCACCCAGGAAGAAGCTGCCGAGAGCTATGCGAAGGCGCTGGACTACTACGAACAGGCCTTTCGGCTGGACAAGGTGGAACCAGCCTATCTGCAGGCGCTGGCGCGGGTCAGCGAAGCGATGGGCAATTCAGAGAAGGCCAGGCTGTACAACAAGCGCGCCAATGATCTGATCAAGCGTGGGCCACGCGCGCTGAATGTGGTCGACCGGCGGCCCCGCGGTCGCTGACGGTTGGTGATCGGTACGTCGCGTAAATCCGGGTGCCGGCACCAGGCCGACACCCGTCGCATCTGCTAGAGGCAGTTCCCCACCTTGCCGCAGTCCTCATTGTCGAAGTGGCTGGTCGGACGCTGCAGCGTGGTGCGCACCGCGTCCTCGCCATTTCTGCGCATCGCCACCCAGTCGCCACGGGTATGGCAGACCCGCTTCATCGCGCGACTGCCGGTAATGACCTGCGACTTGCAGATCATGTCGTTCTCCGGATCCTGATCACCGCTGCGAATCGCGGCCACGCGGTGGCCTTCGACCGACTGATTGCTGATGATCTGCGGCGCTGCGGTCCTTTCCACGCTGGCGCAGGCGGCCAACATCAGTGCCATTGCTGAGACGGTCCAGATTGTCTTCATCTGCTTCCTCCGATCCGGGCCGGATTGGCCCTGGCTTCAGTGATAGCCAGATTGATGTGCGTATCGGATTCAATTTTTCCGATTTCGGGGGCACCCCGACGAAATCATGACTTTTGACCCTTGCCGCCTTGCCAGTGGCCGATCGTGTTGGTGGTGACTGCGCAATCGATGTGATTGCGGGGTCGGTGACCCGGTGTGAAAATGACCGGCAATCACCTGATCGGCCTGTCGAATGCCCAGCAGAACTGCCGCAAGCTTCCTTTCGCTGACCCTGCTGCTGAGCGCCTGCGCCGGTCAGCAGCCCATGCTGATCAGTGCCGATCTGCCACCCGAACCAACCGACCGTACCGAGCCGATCGGCGACTTCTTTGCCACCGTCAATACCTACCCCACCGGCAAGTTCGACACCCGCTGGGTCAAGGCCGCGCGGATGCAGGATGCCAAGCTGCAAGCAGGCAAGCCGCAAGGGAAACACGCCTGGGCGAAGGGCATCGGCGTGCTAGATCCAGCCGCTTTCACCCCGCTCGGGCCGAAGCCCCTTCTTTCGGGTGAGTTCGAGTATGCGGGGCGGGTCAACGATATTGTTGTCAGCCCCGAGCCGCTGGATCCTGCAGACCCCAACAGCTTTCGCGTTCTGATCGCAACCGACGGTGGCGGAGTCTGGCGTAGCGACAACTGCTGCGGCACCAGCACCACTTTCGGACCGGTGACTGACGCGCCCGAGATCCAGTCCATCGCCATCGGCGATCTCGCCACCGACCCAAATAACCCACAGGTCATCTACGCCGGCACCGGCGATCTGCGCTTTGGTTCGTGGTCCTTCGGCTCAGCGGGACTTCTGCAGACCACGGACGGTGGCGACAGCTGGCGGGTGCTAGGACGCGACCAATTTGGCCCCAGCTACCCGGTAGCGCCTTCGGCCTATTCCCAGCACCAGTCCATCGGCAAGGTGGCGGTGAATCCCAACCAGTCCAGTCAGCTGATCGTCGGTACCAAGACCGGCCTGTACTTTTCCTACGACACCGGCGAGACCTGGACCGGACCCTGCCTGACCAACGCCTTTGGTCCGCAGAGTGCCAATCCTCACCGCCAGGACATCACCGGACTGCTGGCCCTCAACCAGGGCGGCACAACGATGCTCTACGCGGCAGTGGGCACCCGTGGTCAGGCGACGCCGGTGCAGCCGGATCTGGATCTCAACGGGGCCAACGGCATCTATCGCGCAGCCATGCCCAGCGCCGGCTGCCCCGCCAGCTGGGAACGGATTTCGCGCGCCGACAATGGCTGGCCGGCGGAGTTGGGCAATGGCAATTCCTTCGGCCCGATTGGCCGCATCGAACTGGCGGCCGCGCCCAGCGATCCCAACGTGCTCTATGCCGAGGCAATCGCGGCTCAGGGCTTTGCCATCATTGGGGTGTGGCGCAGCGGCGATGGCGGCAACACCTGGCAAGCCAGAGCACGCGAAGCAGACTTCTTTGGCTGCCCGCCCGGCACCCAGAACTGGTACAACGCCGGACTTTCGGTCTCGCCGAGCAACCCCAACCACGTGCTTCTGAGCGCTTATTGGACCTATCGCTCTGCCAATGGCGGGGCCAGCTTCAACAATCTGCAATGCCTCAACAACCAGTCAACGGTGCACATCGACCATCACGCGATTGCCTTTGTCGGTGGCGATCCTGATCGCCTGCTGGTGGGCAACGATGGTGGCGTCTATTACTCGGCCAACGCAACTCAACCGGGCGCAAGCTTTCGGGAACTCAATCGCACGCTCAATACGATCGAGTTCTACTCGGGAGACATCAGCGCAGATTTCAATACCGCCCCTGGTCGTATCGCGGTCGGTGGCGCTCAGGACAACGGCACCTCAGTGTTGTTTTCCACCCAGAATCCGATTGATGCTTCGTTGTGGTTTCACTTCTATGGCGGTGACGGAATTACTGCGCGCCTTGAACCGGTGTCTACTGGTCGGCGCTACTACGTGTCCAGTCAGCGAGGTGACATCGCCATCTACGAACCTGCCGTCAGCGACGACATACAGGAAGCTGGCGGCCCCTGGGACAACGACCGAACCAGCTTCCTGACCGAATTCGACCTTTATCGCTACGGCGACACCAGCGACCCTGAAAGCGGATGTGATGAGGAGTTTGGATGCAGCCATCTGATCTTCGGCAGCTACCGGGTCTGGGAGAGCACCAACGGCGCCATTGGTGCCACCCCGGCACAGCGCTGGCGAGTGATCAGTCCGGATCTGACCAAAAACAACCTGTTGGTCGGCAGCGACAATCGCTCGGTGATTCAGGCGATCCGCTTTGCGGTGTCCACCGACGATATTGCGATGGTCGGCACCCTCGACGGCAACGCCTGGTACGGATTCGGCCTGGGCAGCGCCAGTCCGCGCTGGGTGAATCTGACCCAGAATAATACGGTTCTGCCCAATCGCTCGATCCTGGACGTCGCCACCGATCCGCAGATCCCCACAACCGGCTACGTGGCGGTGGCCGGCTTTGGCGCGAACACGCCGCAGACCCCAGGACACGTGTACCAGGTGCGCTGCAACGCCGACTGCAGTGTGTTTGACTGGCGTGACGTGAGCGGCAACCTGCCCGACGTGCCGGTCAATGCGGTGGTGGT
>JAGRJL010000486.1:3987-4320 GCA_020442775.1 Lysobacterales bacterium
CCGACTGGGGCCTGTACTACACCGATGACGTGGAGGCAGCCAGCCCGGTCTGGCAGCACTTCGAAGGGCTGCCGCGGGTCATGATCTGGGAGATGGCGATCGATCGCGGCTTCACTACCCTGGCAGTCTTCACCCGCTCGCGCGGCGCCTGGGCCTGGCCTTTGCCGCGGCTGGCCGATGACGCGCCTCGCGACGAACCAGTCCTGAGTCGCCAGTCGCTCCCCGCCCCGAACCCAGCCAACGCCAACTGCCCCAGCGGCTACTTCACCGCAACCGTGACCGATGGACCCGGAGAAGGCCTGAGCCCGGGCATTTTTGGCATGGAGCTGCTGC
>JAGRJL010000487.1 GCA_020442775.1 Lysobacterales bacterium
GCGGACAGAAGACTTACTTCGCCCGTCAAACGGTGACGCAATAGACATCACGAAGGCCACCCAGCGCCCGGCGCGGGGAGATTCAGTAGCTGCAGCCATTGCCCTGGGTACGCAAACTGGCCACACATTGTCGGACACCTCGGAAAAAGTCTGCACCAGTCGGGCTGGCCTTGGAGCCCTGGATCGCCCACTCTGGCCGCGGCTCCCACGACCCGCCGCAACCCGCAGCGGATTCCCAGCGTTCCGGCTGGGCAGCCGTCAGCGCAGCGCACAGCTCAATGATGGTGATCATGCCCCCCGGCGTCATAGCCGCGCAGCTTCACGTATTGCGTGACCTGCTCGGCGCTGAGCACCGCGCGCTGCTGCAGATGTGCCTCCAGATGGATCTGGCGCAGCTTTCCCTGGATCTGCGCGATCTGCGCCAGCGATGTCTGCAGCGATGACTCCGTCACCTGCTCATGGCGAAAATCCTGATCCAGGGCTCGCTCGGCGGCAACCAGTTCGGCACCCAGCGTCCGGGCCTGCGCCGCCATCTCGGCAAAGATCCGCTCGGTCGCACTGCGCTGCGCCTCGCTCAGGTCCAGCTCCTGGGCCAGTTCGAGCACATGCTTTGGGCCCGGATAGCCGTTCAGCTCGGCTGCCTTCGCATAGCCCATGCCGTTGCCCGCGAGCAGCCCTGCCACCTGTTCGGCGGACAGCGCGCGGATCTCACGTTGCTCCTCGCCGGCATAGGGCGACGGCGTCACCGCGCCTGCGCCGCTCGCAATCACCAGGCCGACCATCCACCACCAGCACTTGTCCATGTTCTGCTCCCTGGGTAAAGGCCAGCGGGGCGCTGGCCATGCAATGATCTGGGACCATTCCAGCGCAGCCGGGTTTCGGTCGTGACCATCGGCTCGCCGTGTCGGCCATGGCCCTGGTCGATTTCCGCGCCGCAAGGCAAATCGGTGGATTGATTGGCCAGCGAAGCCTGCCTCGCGAAAACACCGCCTACTGCTGATCGCCTTCCGGCGGCTCGCTGCGCTGCGCCTGGTCGATCTTGGCCTGTTCCTCGGCCGCGCTGTCGGCCACGCTGGGCAGCTTGGCCGGATCTTCCAGCAGCAGATAGGGATCGATGCGCGCGTTCATCCAGCGAATCCCCAGATGCATGTGCGGTCCGGTGGAGCGCCCGCTGGAGCCTACCTTGCCGATGGCTTGACCACGCTTGACCGTATCGCCGGTGGCAACGCTGAGCTCGGAGAGATGGAAGAACATGCTGACCAGCCCACCGCCGTGATCGACATAGACCGCATTACCGGTAAAGAACTGGTCCTCGGCCAGAATCACGGTGCCGTCGGCCACCGAGCCCAGCTTGCTGCCCACCGAGACCGGCGCATCGCGACCGGTGTGGGTGCTCTTGTGGGTGCCGTTGAACAATCGACGGCTGGCGAAATCGTTCTCGCTTTGCGGAAGCTGTTTCACCGGCTTGGCCAGCGGCAGGCTGAACTGCGGTTCATCAGCGTCCACCTTCAGCGCCTTGACCACCCGCGCGCGCTCCTCGCGATGGCGCTTGGCGTTGTCTTCGCTCAGGTTGATGTAG
The DNA here is from genome assembly GCA_020442775.1 of Lysobacterales bacterium. GTDB lineage: Bacteria > Pseudomonadota > Gammaproteobacteria > Xanthomonadales > SZUA-5 > SZUA-5. Next base: position 1,580 of record JAGRJL010000487.1, read on the forward strand.
GTGTCGTCGGGCAGGGTGATTTCCACTTCCGGAAAATCGACCTTTTCCACCGTCATCCAGCCCAGATGTTGGCGACCGTCAGTGTCATAGAGCGCGATCTCGTGGACCCCGGGCTTGAGCTGGAAGTCCACCGGGTAGTAGCAGTCGCCGTCGACCGCCGGGTAGCGCTTGCCGAGGAAGCCACAGGCCTTGGCCTCCATTCCCGCCCAGCGGGCGACGCCACCCTGCGCGACCTGCACCCGGTGGTCGGGCGCCGCATGGGCGGCCAGCGGCAGCGCCAGACAGGCAAGCAAGGTCCATGACTTCATAGCGATCTCCCCTTGTGACGAGTGATGGCAGCCAGTCTGCAGCTACCGTGCCAGCTGTCAGCCGCCGGGGCAATCGTTGTTTTTCAATGGTTTACGAACAGCGGTCCGAAGCAGGATTCCGGTTTCGTGAAAGCAGTCGTGCGCTTTGCCCGACCGGCAGTGCGGCGCGGGTTCAGCTTCAACGCCACTCCGCCGGTCAGTGGCCTCGACTCGATCTGAACGCCTCACCAGCACTTGCTGGGCGCGCATCCGAAGAAAGCGCAAATGCGCACTGGAAAAACGGCTCAACGTTTGCCCATTGTTCTTGGGACTCGTAAGCGTGAAGCAGCAATTCACCAACCCTGACTACATCGGCCTCTTCCTGGAGGTGCAGCATGAACGCCCGAAGACTGTCAGCCGATGCGTGACTGTCACCATCTTGCAGGTTGTATGCATGAAATTCTCGAATGCGCCCAGGTGCTTCCATGCCTTCTTCACCGATCTTGCAGCGCTGCCCTGGATCTGAGGAAGCTCGTTCTACGTGCCCGTCCGCAAAGCTGTCCTGCACTAGGTGCAGCAAGCTTCCAAACGCCACGTCGCGGATGTGCCTTCTCAACCCAGGAGAACCCAGTGTCCAAAGATCCTGAACCGACCACGCCGTGTATCCGAAGCTTTCCTGGATCGCAGGAATCTCGACGGTGTTCAATAAAGTGCCGATCTTCACCTCTCCAATCGCCACGCTCCAAGTGAACTTCGCCCAATCGAGGACATTTTGCCGCGTCCGCTCCGCAGGCTCACCTTCATACGCGCCCATCGCGTGCAGAAACTGAAGGTCCCCGAAATGGGTGCGATACAACAGTGCCACCCCCGATTTGGCATCCATCTGGTCTCCAGCCAATGCTCGCGTATGCGCGTCGCGGAACAAAAAGAGCCAACAAAGCGGTTGGGTCTGAAAGCGGATTGTCTGGGACGACTTGCAGGTTGATTTGGCGACGTTGGGATTGACGCGAAAGGGTGGGTCATCGTTCCAGCGGACTCCGGCGAGTACCGGCGCGGGAGCGCGAGTCACTCTCATTCCGCCACAGAGGTCGGAGCCGCCTTCGCAGCCATAAATCCGGTTCGTAATCTCTTCGTGAACCGGCTCATTGAAGTGATTGAGAAACAGATTGGCGCCTCGTACTTCAGCGCTTCGCCACCAACTTCGGTCAATTCCAGACAACTTGCGCTCTTCGTCGGTGCCTTCCGGAGAGAGCTTGAAGGCGCTCGCGGGGCTGCAGAGCACCGTCAACAACAAGGCGAAGGAGACTACTCGATTGAGACTGTTCAATTTTGCACCCCTGACAACTGCAGATTGACCGATTCGCATCTCTGAAGTGGAGGGGTGGTGCGATTCCTCTCATCTGATTCAAAGAAAACGGGCGACTCTGCCGAGTCGCCCGTTTTGGAAAGGCCCGGGAGGGGGCCCCGATTGGCGTCGCCAGACCCCGACCGGTGTGGCGACGCCGTCTCGGCTAGGAGCGCTGGGCCAGCGCGGGCGAGAGCTCGCCGCTGGGCTGCGCTGTGGTTTTCGCCGCCACCGGCGGGGTATCGCCGTGGAAGTCGGTGACGAACTCGGGGTAGGCGGAGAGGCCGCATTCGGTGACGTCGGCACCCTCGGCCTCCTGTTCTGCGGTCAATCGCAGACCCACGGTAGCCTTGAGCAAGGCCATCACCGCCAAACTGGCAATGCCGACCCAGCCGATGATCACCACCGCGCCGATCGCCTGGGTGGTGAAGCTGGCGTCCGGATTGCTCAGCGGCACGACCATCAGACCGAGCACGCCGCAGACGCCGTGTACCGGAATCGCGCCCACCGGATCGTCGATCTTGATCTTGTCCAGACCTGCAATCGCCAGCACCACCAGCACGCCGGCGCCGAGGCCGATCAGGGTGGCCAGCACCGGAGTCGGATTGAGCGGATCGGCGGTGATCCCGACCAGGCCGGCCAGGGCGCCGTTGAGGATCAGGGTCAGATCGGCCTTGCCGAAGCGGAAGCTGCTGTACAGATAGGCAGCCAGCACGCCGCCAACCGCGGCCGCATTGGTGTTGACGAAGATCCGCGCGACCGCGTTGGCGTCATCCAGGGTGGAAACCTTGAGCTGAGAACCGCCGTTGAAACCGAACCAGCCGAACCAAAGGATGAAGGTGCCGATGGTGACCAGCGGCAGATTGGCGCCCGGGATGCCGAGAATGCGACCGTCCTTGCCGTATTTGCCGATCCGAGGACCGAGCAGCATGGTGCCGACCAGGCCGGCCACCGCGCCAGTGAGGTGAACCACGCCAGAGCCGGCGAAATCCTGGAAGCCCATCGCATCAAGAAAGCCCAGGCCCCATTTCCAGTAGCCGACCACCGGATAGATCAGCGCAGACATGGCCACGCAGAAGAGCAGGAAGACGTTGAGCTTCATCCGCTCGGCGACCGCGCCAGAGACGATCGAAGTGGCGGTAGCGACGAACACCACCTGGAAGAAGAAGTCCGCCATCTTCGAATAGGTCGGCGCTTCCTCGCCGGTCAGCGCGGCGGCCAGATTGTCCTCATTGCCCAGCATCGCGGGCAGGCTGGGAATGATCCCGCCAGCGGTGGAGCCGTACATCAGCCCGAAGCCGACCAGCAGGAAGGCCAGGCAGGCCACGGCATAGAGCAGAATGTTCTTGGCCAGAATCTCGGCCGTGTTCTTCGATCGCACCATCCCCGCTTCGAGCATGGCGAAACCGGCAGCCATCCACATCACCAGGGCCCCGGTGACCAGGAGGTAGAAGGTGTCTAGTGCGTAATGTAGTTCCAATGCATCCATGGATAGTCGGCTCCTTTTCACTTCACCCGAGATCGTTCGGGTGCTAGCCCGATAGCCAATGGCAAGCTCCGTGCCAACTTCTGGAGGCCCTGTTTTGCTGGGGTTCAGCTG
>JAGRJL010000488.1 GCA_020442775.1 Lysobacterales bacterium
GCCGCGAACGCTCGGCGAGATCCACGATCAGCTTCGCCGGATCACGGTCGCTGCTCAAGAGCTGGTCGCCCTGGTGAACTGACAGGCGCAGGCGCAGGTGGTCGGGGAGGCTGACTGCGGCGAAATCCGCGGCCGCAACCGGCGACCCGGTTACCCGGGTGAGGAAGGCTGCCAGACTCTCACAGAGTCCACCGCGCGGCAGCGGATGGGCTTCCAGAAAGGCCCTGGCAAAGTCTGGCGCGGGCACGTAATGGCGCCGCTGCACCTTGGGCAGACCCTTGATCAGCGCCACCACCTTCTCCTCGCGCAGACCCGGGACCAGCCACTCGAGCATGGCCGGATCAATGCGACCCAGGTCGGCCAGGGAAACGCTCGCGGTGACCCCGTCGGCGTCGTTCTGCGGATCAAAGCTGTAGCTGAGCGGCAGCCGCAGGCCGCCCAGATCCAGGCTGGTCGGATAAAGCTCCAGCTCGCTGGCGGTCGCCTCCGGCACCACCAGGTCGGCGATGCTCAGGCGCAGTCGCTGCAGGCTGCTCTGATCGGCCTGCCGCAGCCAACTGAGCAGGCTGCGGCCGTCAACGATCTCTCCCGGAATTCGCTGGTCAAACCAGGCTGCCAGCTCCAGCTCGTCGCGCAGCAGACCGCGTCGTCTGAGCTTTTCCTCCTTGGCCTCGGCCTCGGCAAACAGCTGGCGATGCTGGCTCAGAGCAGGGTGGCGCAGACGCCACTCGCCGCGCACCAGCCCGTGACGCAGAAACAGCTCGCGCGCCTGGGAATGATCCAGCGGTGCGAGCCGGGTGCGCCGCCGCCGCACCACCGGTAATCCCTCCAGCAGCAGATCTTCGAAGCACCAGGCCTGGGCCTGATCGGCATCCCAGGCCGGCTCATAATGCTGGCGAGTGAGCAGGTGCGCAGCCAGCGGTTCGATCCACTTCTGCTCGATCCGAGCCACCTCCAGCGCATACAGCCGGCGGGTCTCGAGCAGGCTGGCGGCAACCAGCCAGCGCCCCCCGCTGCGGGCCAGCGCCGAAGATGGGAATGGCCGGAACTTGCGCTGGCGAGGACCGCGGTAGTCCTGCTTGGGATCGCGCTCGCCGATATGGGTCAGGTAGGCCACCAGAATCGCCTGATGCAGCGCCTCGTAGCTGGCCGGCTCGGCGTTGATCGTCCATTCCAGCTGTTTCACCAGCAGCTTGAGCTGGCGGTGCAGCTCGCGCCACTCGCGCATTCGCGGGTAGGACAGCAGCTGCTGCGCGCACCAGTCGCGCAGTCCTCGCTGAGTCTGCTCGGCCGCAACCCGTTCGAAATCCCGCCACAGATTGATCCAGCCGAGGAAATCCGAGCGCTCGTCCCGCCAGACCGCGTGGCGCTGATCGGCCTCACCGCGGCGTTCGGCGGGCCGTTCACGCGGATCCTGAATGCTCAGCGCGGCGGCAATGATCAAACCCTCGTCGAGCGCATCGCGCTGCCGCGCGGCGACAAGCATCCTCCCCAGACGGACATCAATGGGCAGTTTGGCCATGGCACTACCGACTTCGGTCAATCGGCGCTGCGGATCCACCGCGCCCAGTTCGAACAGCACCTGCCAGCCCTCATGCAGCAGGCGCCTTGCCGGCGCATCGATGAACGGAAAGCGGTCAGGATCGCCCAGCCGCAGGCTCAGCATCGACAGGATCACGCCGGCCAGCGAGGAGCGCAGCAGTTCGGGATCGGTGAACTCGGGCCGGCGCAGTGCGTCCTGTTCGGCGTAGAGTCGGATACAGATCCCGGGCGCGGTGCGCCCACAGCGGCCGGCGCGCTGGGCGGCCGCGGCTTGAGAAATGGGTTCGATCTGCAGTCGCTGAACCTGGGTGCGCGGGGCGTAGCGCATCACCCGGGCCAGCCCCGAGTCGATCACGAACTTGATCCGCGGCACCGTCAGCGAGGTTTCGGCTACGTTGGTCGCGAGCACGATGCGGCGCCCGCCGGCCGGTTTGAACACCCGATCCTGCAGTTCCGCGCTGAGCCGGCCATACAGCGGCACAATCTCGGTATGGCGCAGTCCCGCACCCTCCAGATGTCGGTGTGCGTCGCGGATCTCGCGCTCGCCGGGCAGGAACACCAGGATGTCAGCACGCGGGTCTTCACCGTTGAGCTCGACGATCGCCGCATGGATGCCCTGGTACAGATCCAGGTCCTCACCCTGGGCCTCGCTGACCAGCGGCCGGTGACGGATTTCCACCGGGAACCCGCGACCCTCCACCGCCAGCACCGGGGCATTATTGAAGTGCGCCGAATAGCGTGCAGTGTCCAGCGTCGCCGAAGCCAGCACCAGCTTCAGATCGGGCCGCTTGGGCAGCAGCCGCCGCAGATAGCCGAGCAGGAAGTCGATATTGAGCGAGCGCTCATGGACCTCGTCAACAATGATGGCGTCATAGCCGCGCAGTTCACGATCGCCCTGGGTTTCGGCCAGCAGGATGCCGTCGGTCATGAACTTCACCCGGCAGCGCTCGCCAGCCTGCTGGGCAAAGCGCACCTGCCAGCCAATCCGCTCGCCAACCGCCTCTCCCAGCTCATCGGCAACCCGCCGGGCCAGACTGCGCGCAGCGATGCGTCGGGGCTGAGTCACCCCGATCAGCCCCCGCGCCCCGAAGCCTGCCTCCAGCAGCAGCTTGGGCAGCTGGGTGCTCTTGCCACAGCCGGTGGAGCCGGCCACCACGATCACCTGGTGCTGCCGCAGCAGATCCAGAAAGGCCTCGCGCTGGCCGACCATCGGCAGCGCTTCGTCGTAGCGCATCGTCGGCAGATCGGCGCGGCGCCGGGCGACGTCCGCCGCCGCCTGCTCCAAACGCTGCTCGAAGGCGTGCAACGCCTCATCATCACCAGGCTTCAGCCCCGCGAGCGCGCGATTCAAGCCCGGCCATTGCCGCGCCGACACCTGGCGTAGCCGGCGCCGGAGGGCGCGCAGCTGCGGATTGGGATGAGTGCGACTAGTCATATACAAAAGCTATGAAACTCATGAAAATGATCGATTTTATTAAATTCTGCGCGCTTGCTATGCTCAGTACATCGCCACACGGGAGTGACCACGATGCAAATCGATATTGGCATTTCAACGCAGCAACGCGAGCAGATTGCGCAGGGGCTATCGCGCCTGTTGGCCGACAGCTACACCCTGTACCTGAAGACCCACAACTTCCACTGGAACGTGACCGGCCCGATGTTCAACACCCTGCACACCATGTTCGAGCAGCAGTACACCGAACTGGCGCTGGCAGTGGACGGCATCGCCGAGCGGATTCGCGCGCTCGGCGTGGCCGCGCCGGGATCGTACCGGCAATTCAGTGAATTGACCTGCATTGCCGAGGAAACCGGCGTGCCGGATGCGGAAACCATGATCCGACAACTGGTCGAGGGCCAGGAAGCGATCGTGCGCACCGCGCGCAGCGTTTTTCCGCACGCCGATGCCGCGCATGACGAGCCGACCGCGGATCTGCTCACCCAGCGGATGCAGGTGCATGAGAAGAATGCCTGGATGCTGCGCAGCATGCTGGCCTGAAGCTTCGATCAGCCCAGCACTTGACCAAAGGCAATCGGGGCGAACAGGATTGCGGTCATTCTGAAGTCTGCTTCGGACACCAGGAGATTGATGCCATGTATCGCCGAATCCTGATCGCCACCGACGGCTCGGAGTTGTCCGAACGCGCCATCAAGGAAGGGGTCGCTCTGGCCCGCCATCTGGGCGCGGAATTGGTCGCGGTCTATGCCGTCTCCAACTATGTGCCACCGGTCGAGGCGATTGCACCGATCTACTACCTGCCGACGATGGACGAATATCAGGCCCGCGCCAGGCAGGAGGCCGAGCACGTGCTGGAGGCGGTCACCGCCGCCGCCGATGCCGCCGGCGTGCCCTGTGAGACCGAATGGGCGCTTAATGACGACCCCTACCGGCTGATTCTGGACATCGCCGAGCAGCGCGCCTGCGACCTGGTGGTGATGGCCTCCCACGGTCGGCGCGGGCTCAGCGGCCTGATCCTGGGCAGCGAAACCACGCGGGTACTGACCCACTCCAAGGTCCCGGTACTGGTGGTTCGCTGAGACTCGGGCCGTCTGCGCCCGCGTAATTCATGAACTTTCTACGCAGCTTCCGCACCGCAGAGCGCCTGCGAAACCCTCGCGACGTTCCAGGAACAATACGGGCTAGTGAACCCGATGGGAGCGCGCGGCAAGCTCGGTGAGCAACTCCCGCGCGCTGTCCTCGGCGGCCGTTTCCGGATCCATCTGCAGGAAGCGTGAGAGGTCTCGGGCGGCCGCGTTGTCGGCACCAATTGCCCGATAGAGCAGCCCGCGATCGCGGTAATCAGCGGCTTCAGCGTTGAGCACGACCAGCCGGTCGGCCACCCGCAACGCCTTGTCCCAGGCCTCCTTCTCGGCGTAGACCGACTTCAGGTTGCGCAGCATCCGCACCAGAATTCCGCGATTGTGGGTGGGCTCGAGCATGTCGATCAGCGCTTCATCATCCGGGCGCTCGCCGGTCTGTACGCCCCAGGCCCGCTGGCGCAGTTCCTCGGTGCCCAGCGAGCGTCCACGGTGGAAGGGGTCGAGCACCAAAATGCCGTCGTCCACTGGCAGGCGAACCAGAAAATGCCCGGGAAAGGAGACCCCTTCGGCGGCCAGATTCACGCTCCTGGCCAGATGCAGATAGATCACCGAGAGGCTGATGGGAATGCCGCGGCGTCGATCCAGCACTTCGTTGATGTAGCTGTTGCGCGGATCGTAGTAATCCAACTCCTCGCCGACAAAGCCCGCCTCGTCGAACAGGTAGCGGTTGAGCGCAGCGACCCGGCGCAGCGGTTCATCGCGGTTGACCGGCGCATGCATCAGCTCCGCCAGGCGATGGGCGTGCTCGTCCAGACGGGTCAGATAGTGGGCCGCAGCCAGCTGCGGGTACTCGTCGCGGGCAATCAGCAGGCTGGCTTCGTCCAGCGCGATCGCCTCATCGGGCGCGTCCGCCAGCCACGCCCACGGATCGTCCATCTCCAGCAGTTCGGAACGGCGCTTCATCCTCGGCCCTCCGCACAGTCCATTGCCGCTAAAGATGCGGTAGCTTGCACAGTTATACAAGTGTTGCTCATCAAAGCGTAGCGCTTGCGCCACCTACAGAGTCGCCCACAGCGCCCGCTACTTGGGGATCCAGCTGCCCCTGCCCCCGGGTCAGAGATAGCGAGTCGGATCGACCACCCCGGCCTGCTCAAAGCCCATCGCGCGCAATCGGCAGGCGTCGCAGCGGCGACAGGCTCGACCCTCCGGGTCTGCCTGGTAGCAGGACACGGTCAGCGCAAAGTCCACGCCCAGCTGCA
>JAGRJL010000489.1 GCA_020442775.1 Lysobacterales bacterium
CGTGGTGGCGCATTTCCACTACGTGCTGGTGACCGGCGCGATCTACTCGATCATGGGCGCAACCTACTACTGGCTGCCGAAGTGGACCGGGGTGATGTACAACGAGACCCTGGGCAAGCTGCACTTCTGGCTGTCGACCATCTTCGTCAACGTGCTGTTCTTCCCGCAGCACTTCCTGGGTCTGGCCGGGATGCCGCGACGTATTCCCGACTACAACGTGGCCTTCGCCGATTTCAACATGATCTCCTCGATCGGCGCCTTCGGCTTCGGTTTGGCCCAGCTGATCTTCGCCTGGATCGTGATTCAGTGCGCCTTCCTGGGCAAGGGTGCCAAGGCCACCAATCATGTGTGGGAGGCCTCGAAGGGTCTGGAGTGGACGCTGACTTCGCCGCCGCCGCACCACTCCTTCAGCACCCCGCCGGTGATCGACGACAAGGAACTGGCCCACGGTGACGTCACCCACTAAGCCGCAAACCGAGACGACCAGCCCGGCCAGCGATACGCGCCGGGCTGCCGCGGTACGCACCGCGGTAATCATGGGGCTGGTCGCTCTGGGCATCTATGGCGCGTTCTTCCTGCGCGCAATCCTGAACAGCTAGGAACCAGCCACCGCATGAGCGAGACCACGCCAGCACCTGCGCAACCTGACCATCGAAAAGTGGTCAAGCGGGCGCTGCTGGCCAGTGCCGGCGCCTTCTTCTTCTGCTTTTCCCTGATTCCGATCTACAGCATCTACTGCGAGATCACCGGCGCAAATGGCAAGACCGGACAGATCAGCGGGGCGGACGCCGCGCCGGTGGTGGACCTGAGCCGCACCATCACGGTGCAGTTCGACGGCACTTCGCACAGCTCACTGCCGTGGCAGTTCAAGCCGGAAGTGCGCGAGATGGTGGTGCATCCCGGGGAACTGGCCAGCGCATTGTTCTTCGCGCACAACAACGACCAGCAGACGCTGGTTGGGCAGGCGGTACCCAGCGTGGCCCCGAACGTGGCGTCGATCTATTTCAACAAGACCGAATGCTTCTGCTTCACCGAGCAGTTGCTGGCGCCTGGCGAGAGCCGGGAGATGCCGGTCAAGTTCGTGATCGACCCGGAGATTCCGGCCAGCGTGAAGACAGTGACGCTGTCCTACACCTTCTTTCTCAATGAGTTGGCGACCCAGCGGGTAGCCAAGGAACACCCGGTATCCGATAATCCAGCCTCTTGAGTCCGGCTGAGGCAAACGGGCCAAAGACCGCCTGCCAACACCGACTCCTCAACTGTATCGAGCGATAAACATGGCCGAATCCGCAACTTATTACGTCCCGCACGGTAGCCGCTGGCCGATCTTCGGTTCGGTTTCGATGTTCCTGCTGATGCTGGGCGCCGCCAACCTGATGAACGAGGCTGCCGTTGGCGGCCCGCTGCTGGCGCTGGGCGCGCTGATGATCGTGGTCATGCTGTTCGGCTGGTTTGGCGATGTCATTCGGGAGAGCCTAAAGGGCCTGTATTC
>JAGRJL010000490.1:0-2603 GCA_020442775.1 Lysobacterales bacterium
GCCTGTTTGTCGGCGCCCACGTCCAGCGTGCGGATGGTCAGCGGCCGACCATCCAGACGCGCCAGCGCCGCGCGAAAGCACTCGTATTGCTCGTCCTCGCTAGGCGGTTCCGCCCGGCCCATGAACAGGAACTCGGTCCTGTACAGGCCAATACCGACGGCGCCGTAGCTCACCGCCTGATCAACTTCCTTCTCGCTCTCGCCGTTGGCCCAGAGTCTGATCGGCGTACCATCGCTGGTCACTGCGGGCTCGTCGCGCAAGGCCTGCAGCCGCTGGCGACGGCGCTGCAGTTCCTGCTGTCGATTGCGATAGCGGCCCAGGCGCTCCCCATCCGGGTCGATCAGGGTGATTCCCCGATCGGCGTCCACGATCAGCAGCATCCCCTCGTTGATCATCTCGCTGGCCTGGCGAATGCCCGCGATATAGGGCATGCCGAGCGCACGACAGAGTATCGAGCAGTGCGAGAGCGCGCCTCCGCCCTCGGTAATCAGCGCACACACGCCGCGTTCGGCCAGATCCGCCAGTTCACTGGGCGACAGGTCATCGGCCACCACCACCGCATCGTCGAGACGATCCTCGCCAAGATGCTCGCGGTCCTTGCGCTGCGCCAGTGCGCCCTGAATCCGCCCGACCACGTGGTCGATGTCATCGACCCTGGAGCGCAGATACTCATCGTCCATCGCGGTGAACGCGGCGATCAGCCCGTCGCGGGTCTGCTTGAGCGCCCATTCGGCGTTGCAGGAGCGGCTGCGAATGTATTCCAGCGGGCCCTCGGCGAGCATGTCATCTTCGAGCATCAGCAGATGAGCGTCGATGAATTCGCGCAGTTCGGTGGCCAGCTGACCGCGCACCCGCTGGGCCAGATCAGCCAGCTCGGTTCGGGCAAAAGCCACCGCCTGGCGGTAGCGCTCGATTTCGCTGGCGACCTGATCGCCTTCGAGCAGGTACTCGGGCACTTCCGGGCTACCGGCGACAATCACCCTCGCACGGCCGATACCGATCCCCTTCGAAGCTGCAATGCCTGAGAGGACCAGCGCCGTCATCGATCAGCCGCTCCCGCAGGAAAATGCCGTTCGCCGATCACTGAGCGACCTTGACAGTCCCAGCGGACGCCCTGCTGCCGTCCGCAGCGGCATGCTGCAGCCGCGACGCCAGTTGGATTGCCAGTGATGGGATTTCCCAGCGATCAATCGATTACCTCATTCCTCGTCGAAACGACGCCCGAACAAATTCTCCAGTGCCTCCAGCGCCTGCTCCGCGTCGGCACCCTCGGCACACAGCTTGAGCACGGTACCCTTGCCCGCGGCCAGCATCATCACGCCGAGTATGCTCTTGGCATTGACCTGACGCTCGCCGTGGACGATCTCTACGGTGGCCTGGTAGCGGCCCGCGGTATGCACCAGCTTGGCAGCCGCACGGGCGTGCAGCCCCAATTTGTTGCTAACGGTCACCGTCCGCTCAGCCATCTTCCGCCATCACCCCCGTTCTGCCCCCCTCGATCGCCACCGCGGCCAGTTCGCTTAGCGACAGTTGAGGATAATTGAGTACCCGCAGCAACATCGGCAGGTTGACCCCGTAAACCCGTTCCACCAGCCGCCCTGGCTCCACCAGGTGGGCGACATTGGATGGAGTGGAGCCGTACAGATCCACCAGTATCAACACGCCCTGCCCTTCGTCCAGTTCCCGCAGCAGCGAGCGCAGGTTGAGTGCCAGCAACTCCGGAGAAGTACCGTCCCACGGCACCTCCAGGCAATCGACCTTGAGCGGCATGATCGGCAGCACCCGACTGGCGCAATTGAGCAGATCCGGCCCCAGCCCGTTGTGGGTCACCAGCAGCACGCCAACGCTCATGCCAGCTCCCGATGGTATACCAGCACTTCGCCGCGGCTCGCTCTGAAGCGTTCGGCCAGCGCTTCGATCAGATATACCGAGCGGTGGCGCCCGCCGGTACAGCCAATTGCCACCGTCAGATAGCTGCGCTCACTCTGATCGAGACTCGGCAGCCAGCGATCCAGGAAGCGGACGATATCGGCCAGATATTCCAGCACATCGCTGTGGCCGGCAAAGAAATGGCGAATCGCAGTATCGCGACCGGACAAGGGACGCAGTTCCGGCTGCCAGTGCGGATTGGGCAGAAAGCGGGCGTCAAAGACAAAATCGGCATCGCTGGGAACGCCGTGCTTGAACGCAAATGATTCCAGCATCAGCACCATCTTGCCGGGCACCAGGCCCATGGTCAGCGCGATCTGGCGGCGCAATTCGTGAATATTGAGAGTGGAGGTGTCGATCACCATGTCGGCGATCCGCCGGACCGGCCGCAGCAGATTGCGCTCGCGGTCGATCGCTTCCGGCAGGGAGACACCGGCACAGCTCAGCGGGTGCCGGCGTCGGGTTTCCGAATAGCGCTTGAGCAACACCTCGTTGCCGGCCTCCAGAAACAGCACGCCGCCAGGCAGACCCAGCTCCGCGAGCTCGGACAGCGTCTTGGGGATGGCGTCCAGATCGGCCAGCGGGCTGCGCGCGTCCACCCCAACCGCGACCTTGGGATACAGGCCCTCGGCGTCGGCCAGGGTGCGCTGGGCGAACGCTGCCAGCAGCGAAGC
>JAGRJL010000490.1:2749-3074 GCA_020442775.1 Lysobacterales bacterium
AGCCCTTCCATTGCTTTACCCGGCGCATCTGATGGGCCTGCCGATCCACGAAGATCTGCGCCGCATCGATACCACCCGATTTCAACACATGATTGCGCACGGCAGCCTCCACCAGCACCGCCAGATTGCGTCCGGCGGCGACCGGAATGGCCATCTGCGGCACATCCACGCCCAGCACCGAGCGCGAGCTGATGTTACCGAAGAGCCGGGTCTCGGGGTCATTGGTGTTGACTTCATCTTCAAGTGCTAGATGAATTATCAACCGCAAATATTTGTTTTTCTTGACTGCAGTGTCGCCAAACATGTTTCGGACATTAAGCACGCC
>JAGRJL010000491.1 GCA_020442775.1 Lysobacterales bacterium
CTACCGCCAATCGACGGGTCGGTGATCCAGAAGTTTGACCCCGGAACGTTCAGCGCAACGTCTCCGGTGTTCTCAACTGTGAACTGGAAGTAGATCGTAGAGCTCGGGGTGGTCGTGACAAACTCACCCCAGGGACCCGTCGGCGAGAGGCTGACGCGTTTTTGCAGACTGATCCTCGGTGACGGCGCTTGGACTGTGAGAGTTGCACCACTGGTCGTGCCCGGTCTCGTGATGCTGTTCAAAATGTGACTGACCGTCAACGCAGTGTTGTTGTAGACGTTGTTGGGGGCCGCTGCGGTCGTTGGTGCGGTTACGAACACATCCACAGTGCACGAGCCGCCGGCAGGGATTGAGCCTGACGACAGAGAAACTGAGGTTGCGCCTGCCACCGGAGACCAGGTGCCGCCGCAACTGTTGACTGTTGTCAAGGGATTGACCTGAGACAACAGCGCTACCCGCATCTGGTCAGCGGGCGCGACACCGCCGGTGCGAACGGGCAACGCGTCAGAGAACGCCACGCCACTGAGCGCGATTCCGGCGTTCGGATTTGTCACGGTGAAAACGAGGCGAGAAACGCCACCAGCTGCAATCGGGTTGGTCGCAAAGACTTTGGAGAGCGTGGGCGGGGCGACCACTCGAATCGTTGCTGATCCCTGACCCGATGGTCCGGAATTGGTGATCGCTACCGGTCCCGTCGCGGAGATGAAGTTGGTTTGATTTAGCCAGTTCCCCGCAGTGACGCCCACGACATTGACATCCAGCGAACAAGAGGCTCCCGCCGCCAGGGACACTCCACTCAAGTTGATCTGCGAAGTTCCGGCTGACGCCGTCAGCGTTCCCCCACAACCATTGGAAACGCCATTCGGCGTCTGTATGAGTACCCCTGCCGGCAACGTATCAGCGAAATTAATGCCTGTTAGTCCCGCTCCAGGGTTGGTGATGTTGAAGCGCAACGTACTCTGTCCGCCAATCGCAATTGGCGTCGTCAAAAAGGTCTTCGACAAAGTTGGCGGCGTCGGCTGGACGCAACCTGTGAATGTCACATCATCCAGATAGAAATCCGATCCCGGGTTGTTGTTGCTGGAATTGAACGCATAAATCCGGAAGTAGGTCAATCCGGCAGCATTGAGTTGTGCGAGCGGGAAAGTCGAAAGTGGCGGGCCCGCCGGCGTGGAGGTAGGCGTGTACCAGGTATTCTGACTCGCCAGGTTGTAGGCGGGATTTGGGCCTGCAACAAACGACCCCTCGATCCCGGTGGTCGAACGATACACGCGGGTAAATGTGGCGCCATTATTGGTACGTCTCACCGAGTACTGTAGCGACAGTTCGTTTAGCGCACTGGTGTTGATCGCGAACTGAAAATATTGTTGCTGGGTGATCGCACCAGCCTCTCCGGTAGCGGGCTCTACGCTACCGTTGGTGCTCCAGGAGTTGGTGGCGTCCGCGGAAGCATTTTGGTTTGCGATCGTCGGCACCAAGCCAACTGTCGGCGTTCCTTCGAGCGGAGCAAAAGCCGTCGCACTGGAGGTGGCGCTGGCGTTGACAAAGGCAGCCGTCGGTGCCTGGTTGATACCGGTTGCCTGCGCGAATGTCCAGTTGGCCACCGGTTGTCCTGGCACACACACCGGCGCTGGTGGCGCGTTGTTTACCGTGAGCGTCGCGCTCGCAGTTAGTCCCGGAGACTTCCTACGGAAAAGTGGACACCCGTTTGTTAGGAACACTGGGTTTCGAACTCCATTGGCGGTCGGTATCCCAGCGCTGAGTGTAAGCGTCTGTGGTTGTAGAAATCGATGTAGCCCCGGATCGCCCGGCGTAGGGTCTCCAAGGAGGTGAATCGTCGGCGGTGGTACATGTCCGATTTCATCGACTTGTTCCACGACTCCATGTGCGCATTGTCGGTCATTCGCCGAGGACGATTGACGCTTTGCACCAGGCCCGCCTTGGTCAAGGCATCCTTGAACTCATCGGCCAGAAACTCCGACCCACGGTCGCTGTGCACCAGTGTGCCGGGACCGGGCCGGCGGATGCGAAGGGCCATCGCCAATGCTCGGCTTGTCAGCCGTGAGGATTTCTCTGGGCCCAAGGCCCACCCCAGCAGTCGCCGGGTGTAGCGATCCATCACGGTCGCGAGATAGTTCCAAGTACCGGCCACTTTCACGTACGTCACATCAGCTACCCACACCTGATCCGGTCGATCGATGCTCAACTGATGAACTTCGTTATTGACGCTGGCAAAGAAGCGCCGCACGCCCACACAACGGCGATAAAGCGTTGCTGCGCAACCAACGATCGCGTTCTCGCGCATCAATCGCTCCACCCGGCGGCGACCGATCTGCTCACCTCCACGCACCAATTCAGCATGAACCCGCGGGCTACCGTAGGTCTGTTCACTGTCCTGGTGGACTCGCCGGAGCTTGTCGATGATGCGCTCATCATCCTGAGATCGAGCACTCATCGGCCTTGACCGCCAAGCGTAATAGCCACTCGGACTAACGCCGTAGATGCGGCACAACATTCTCACCGTGTGCGTGCCTTGCTGGCTGCCGATGAAGGCGAAGATTTGGTCTTTTGAGCGGAACTGAACGCGATCGCTTTTTTTAAAAGGTCGTGCTCAACCTTCAGCCGCTCATAGGCCTTCTTGACCTTGCGCAGCTCCTGCAGCTCCGCCGCCACCGTCTCGTCAACTGCTACCCGCTTCATCCGGATCAATCCTTCTCGTGCCTGCTTACGCCAACGAGACAGCATGAAGGGGTGGATGTAAAGCGACTCCGCCACCTCCTGCACGCTGACACCCCGAACGTGGCTCAACCGAACCGCAGTCGCCTTGAAATGATCACTGTATCGCCTGGTCGTTCTTGGACCTGGTTTGGCCATGATGACAACTCCTGAATAGTTAGTTCAGGGTGTCCACTAAAGCGGAGGAAGCTCCCCGTCGTTACATTTCCGATAGATAGCGGCTGGGTAGTATTCTGGTAGTGCGGAGCTGTGCTCGGAACCGCACTCGTAACCGGAATGGAAATAACACAGCTTCCACTGGCAGGAAGCGTGACATTGCTAACGTTGATGGATGTACCGGCAGTCGGCGCAACCGGCGTGACGACACCGCTCGGACTTGCACCGCAGTTCGAAAAAGTGGCCGTGTATCCAACGAAAGAGACGTTTGCCGGGAGGTTATCGACAAAATTAACGCCACCTATTGGCGCTGCATTTGGGTTCCCGATTGTGAACCTCAAGGTCGATTGCCCGTTGGCGGTGATCGTTGACGGGGTAAAGCTCTTGGAGAATGTCAACGCGCTGGGGTCTACAATCACGATGGTTCGGCCGCCCGGACCAGAATCGGCGTTGTAGTGAAAGCTACTGCCAGAATAGTCGTAAATAAGCGTGTTCAGCGACGAGCTACCACCCATTGGTACCGTCAAAACTTGAATTCGGTACGTGGCTGAAATTGTTCCTCCGGCCTTGCCTACGGCCTGGCAACCGAGGTAATTGGGTAACACTGGACTGAGTTGCCAGTTGCATCCATTGGCGTACAAGCGATCTGTAGTGGCCGGCTGATTGCCATTGTCAATTAGGGGGCTGGTATTGGCAGAGTAAGTTGACTGCACGCGGAGAATCCGAAATACGGCGTTGGAGAAGTTGGCAAACGTCTCCAATTGCTCATAGCCCTGGGTGGCGGTACTGGCATCTAACCGGATGTCATAGATTCCGCCAACCGCAAGGCCAAAGGACCCACCGGCGGCAGTCGAGGTTAGCGATGCGGGAGGCGTTGGAAATGGGGCAGCCAAGGATAAGGGCGCGCTATAGCTGACGTTTTGAACCGAGTTGCGATTCTGTGAGATCAGCCGCTCCACATACAGCTCACGTGGTCGTGGAGTAGACACCGTTCCCGAAAGAT
>JAGRJL010000492.1 GCA_020442775.1 Lysobacterales bacterium
GAAGCCAGCTCCCAGTTCGACTCTTTCGGCACCCTTTACGACGCCAACTGCTCGCAGATTGCCGAGGACGACGACAGCGCGGGTGACGAGAATAACCGCAACTTCCGGATCCAGACCCAGTTGGCTGCCGGCACCTATTTCCTGCGGGTCTCCAGCTTCAATGGCGCTTCCGGCGGCGCCTATCAGGTCGCGTTGACTGCCAGCGGCGGGGGTGGCGGCAGCGGCGGCGCGGTGGATGAGCCGGGTGTGATGGGTGTACCTCTTCCGGCGCCCAATCCGCCCAATGCCAACTGCCCGAGCGGCTATTTCACCGCGGCCATCGACGATGGCCCTGGCAGCGGGGTCAGCAACGGTCTGTGGGGGCTGGAACTGCTGCTGGACGCGCCCGGCACCCGCGATCTGCAGGGTGGGCTGAACTTCGGCGGGCTGGTGGATGTGGGCCAGGCCGGCTTTGCCGGTGCCAACATCGCCAACCCGGCGCAGGAGAACCAACGCCTGAATCTCTCCCTGCGCGGCAGCCCCTCCAGCGACAACAACGGCAGCCTCCCGGTGCGCATCACCATCGCCAGGGAAACCCAGAGCGGGCGGGTTCCGGTCTATCAGTCTGCGGCCAATCTGAGCCTGGCCCAGGCCTTCGAGGACACCGTAGTGGTCGAGCCTGGTTACTACGTCTCCATTGTGGAGGTGGACGGGTTCCCGGCCAGTGCCGCCGGCGGCCCGCCGGAAGGGCAGTTCTTCTTCTCCCTGACTACCAGCTTTGTTGATCGGCTGGGCGGCGGCTTCCAGGGCGGTGCGGTGGTCGGTGGCTATCACGCGATCAACCCCGCCGGAGGGGTATCCGGCTTTGCCGGGTTCTGCATCTCCACCCCGCACAGCACCAGCATCCGGGTGCTCTCGGCGCCCACCTACGGCGCCAGCGGCGCGCGCGATTTGCGGCTGCGTTTGCTCGATCAGAATGGCGACGCCGTGTTCAGCGTGCCGCAGTAGGCCGATAGCGCAGCGCCTCGTCAGGGGGCGCTGCGCGCGGCGGTGACCGGTGCGAGTGGCTGCTGCACTGACTTTTTCTACATTTTGACCCATGTGTAGGGGCGATGGTGGCAAGCTAGGGGCGTCCGTCCGCCTTGCTGCTAGGGGTGGCGCGTCGGTATCATGCGGCGGTTGCGTGAGCTCAATGATGACGCTGTCTTCCCTCCCGCTCGATCAGGATCAGTCGATCCTGGTGGCGCGGCCCAACCGATCTGCGACCCCGGCCCTGCTGGCTGGGACGTTTATCGCCATGGTGCTGACGTCGATGCTGGTGGTCGGATTCAGCATCATGCAGGGAAACATGCTGGCGCTGCCGTTTGCCTTGATCAATCTGGCTGCGGTGGCTTTCTGCTTTCGGCTGAGCTGGCGCAGTGGGGAAGATGAGGACCGGATCGAGCGGCGCGGCGACTGCGTGATCGTGGAGCGGTGGCGGCGCAAGCGGCACGACCACATCGAGTTCAACGTCTACTGGACGCGAGTCTGGATGGAGCCGGGACGCTACCCGGGCCGGCCCGAAAGGGTTTTGATGGGGTCGCACGGAAAGGCGATCGAGGTGGGCAGCTTTCTTGCTGAAGATGAACGTCAGCGGCTGCTGAAAATGATTCGGGCGGTGCTGACTGAGGTCCAAGCACGCCCAGCCGAAGCTA
>JAGRJL010000493.1:0-8245 GCA_020442775.1 Lysobacterales bacterium
AAAGGTCGCCGGATGAAAGGTGCCGGCGCCAACCTCGGTGTCCAGCGGCTGGATCAGGACGCAGCCTTGGTCGGCCCAATAGCGGTTCAGGGTCAGGATCAGGTCCTGGAAATTCAGTCCGGTGCTCATGGTGCGGTGCAGCGTGGGTAGAAGGGCGCCGATGTTGGCATGAAGCGCTGGGCAGTGCCAGTTGGCAGCCGATGACCCGGCGCAAATCCGATCATCCGCGGGCGATTGTCGCGATTGGCGCCGAGCCGTGGCCCCCTTCTCGCCTTATACTAGTGGGCTGTATCTCTTCCGCGATCCCCACGAGGTCCCCATGAGTATCGAGCAACTGGAAACCATCGCCCAGGCGATGGTGGCGCCGGGCAAAGGCATCCTGGCCATCGATGAGTCCAGCAAGACCATCGCCAAGCGTTTCAAGGCGGTCAACATCGAGTGCACCGAGGAAAATCGGCGCGACTACCGGCAGATGCTGCTGACCACGCCGCGGCTGGGCGAGCACATTGCGGGCGCGATCCTGTATGACGAAACCCTGCGCCAGAGCGCCAGCAACGGACGCCGCTTTGTCGACATCATGCGCAGCGCCGACGTGCTGCCGGGGATCAAGGTCGACATGGGCACCACCGCGCTGGCCGGCTTCCCGGGCGAGTTGGTCACCCAGGGTCTGGATGGGTTGCGCGAGCGGCTCAAGGAATATGTGTCGCTGGGCGCTACCTTCTGCAAGTGGCGTGCAGTGATCACCATCGCCGAGGACAGCCCCTCCAGCGCCTGCATTGAGGCCAATACCCACGCCCTGGCGCGCTACGCGGCGCTGTGTCAGGAAGCCGGGCTGGTGCCGATGGTGGAGCCGGAAGTGCTGATGGATGGCGATCATGACATCGACGTCTGCTATGACGTCACCGAAGCCACCCTGCGCTCGCTGTTCGGCGCGCTGTATGAGCAGAACGTGCTGCTGGAAGGGACCATCCTGAAGGCCTCGATGGTGCTGCCGGGAAAGGGCTGCGCCGAGCAGGCCAGCGTCGAGGAAGTGGCTGATGCCACCCTGCGCTGCCTGCGCGCCTCGGTTCCGGCCGCGCTGCCCGGCATCGTATTCCTGTCCGGCGGTCAGTCCGATGAGGAAGCCACCGCGCATCTGGACGCGATGAACAAGATGGGCCAGCAGGCCTGGCCGCTGAGCTTCAGCTACGGCCGCGCGCTGCAGCAGGCGGCGCAGAAGAAGTGGGCCGAGAATCCGGCGGCCAACGTCGATGCCGCGCAGAAGATCCTGGCCAAGCGCGCCCGCCTCAACGGTCTGGCTTCGCTGGGCGAGTACGAGCCCGGGATGGAAGACTGATGTACCCACACAGGACTGGCGGCTTGCGCCGCCAGTCCTGTGTAGGGCCCAGGGTATAGGGCCCAGGGCCCAGCAGCGGTCCAACATCGGCGCGAACCTGGGCCCTGCGCTCAGTCTGACCTGACGTTTGTCACCTCCGCGCCCTGCATCCCGCCACTAATTCAGCCCTGCCGCACCCGGCACACTCTGCCCATCACCCCGCAAAGAGCAATGCAATGGGCGTTGTGGCAAGTTGGCAATCGGTCGAGCACCGCTACGGCTCAGTGCGCGCGCTGAACGGATTCTCCCTGCAGATTGAAGCGGGTCAGATTGTAGGCCTGCTCGGCCCCAATGGCGCCGGCAAAAGCACCGCGATCAAGCTGCTGGTGGGTCTACTGCGCTGCCAGCAGGGCCGGGTCGCGTTGTTTGATCGACCTCCGCACGAGCGCGAAGCCAGACGGGCACTCGGCGCAATGCTGCAGGTCACCGCGCTGCCGGACACGTTGAACCTGATCGAGCAGCTGCGCCTGTTCGCCAGCTGCTATGACAATCCGCTGAGCCCCGGGGACGCATTGGAACAGGTGGGGCTGGCAGACCTGGGCGAGCGCCGCTACGCCGCGCTGTCGGGCGGCCAGCAGCGCCGCGCTCAGCTGGCGCTGGCGCTGGTCGGCAATCCGCGCCTGCTGGTGCTCGATGAACCCACCACCGGGATGGATCTGGCATCGCGGCAGGCCTTCAGACAGACCCTGCAGCGCGCCCGCGAGCGCGGCTGTGCGGTACTGCTGGCCAGCCACGATCTACCCGAAGTGGAGTCGCTGGCGGACCGGGTGGCGCTGATCGGCGGCGGCCGGGTGCTGGCCGATGACACCCCGGCGCAGATCCGCGCCCGGGTGGGGGTCCGCCGGATTCGCTGCCGCAGCACGCTGAGCGCCGCGCAGCTCAAGGACTGGGCCGAGGTGCAGCAGGTGCACGCCGAGAACGGACATCTGCATCTGCTGACTCAGCAGGCCGAGGCGCTGCTGCGCCGGCTGCTGGCGGCCGATTCGCAGCTGAGCGACCTGGAGGTGCGCGGCGCCGATCTGGAGCAGGCGCTGGAAACGCTCCAGCTGGATCTGGCGCAGTCGGGAGAGCAGCGATGAGCGCAATGAATGCCTACCGCGCGGCGATCGTGGCGGAGTTGCGCAAGACCTTCCGTCAGCCCGGGTTCGTGCTCCCCTCACTGCTGTTTCCGGTTTGCTTCTATCTGCTGTTCGGGATCCTGCTGCCGCACCGGGGTGAGTTCAACGCGGCCAGCTGGTTCTTCGCCAGCTATGCGGCATTTGGCGTGATCGGTCCGGCACTGTTCGGCTTCGGCGCGGCGCTGGCGGTGGAGCGCGAAGCGGGTTGGCTGGATTTGCAGCGGGTCGCGCCGATGCCTGCGAGCGCGCCGCTGGTTGCCAAGCTGGTACTCAGCCTGGTGTTTGCAGCGGTCATTTTTGCGCTGCTCAGCGCGCTGGCGGCGAGTGTCGGCGGCGTGCGCCTGCCGCCGCTGCGTTGGTTGGCCAGCGGCGCGGTGCTGGTGCTGGGAACGCTGCCCTTTTGCGCCTTGGGACTGCTGATCGGCAGCCAGGTCAGAGCGCGCAGCGCCGCCGGCGTGGTCAATCTGATCTATCTGCCGATGAGCGCGCTGTCCGGCCTGTGGTTTCCGATCGCGCTGATGCCGCCGCTGGTGCAAAAGCTGGCGCTGCTGTTGCCGGCCTATCACCTGGGGCAGCTGAACTTCATTGCGACCGCTCAGGTGCCGGGGAACTGGACTAGTCATGCCCTGGCGCTGAGCGTCTTTGCGGTAATCTTTATGGCCCTGGCAGCCCGGGGCCTGAGTCGGAGCGAGAGTCGGTGAACCAGCGCATCGAAAGCGAAACACCCGCTACTCGACGTCCCCCGCCCTGGTCCGGACGCGGTCGGCTGTATCCGGACGATCCGGATCTGGGTTACATGCCGGTCTACCTGCTCGGTCACCTCGCTTTCCTGACCATGCCCTGGCTGTTTGGCAAGCCGATGGCGGAAGTGTGGCCGACCCTGGTCGCGGTGGCGGCCTTCCTGCCGATCTATTTCCGAGCCTGGTGGCTGTCCGGCCGCGATCTGCTGCCGGCGGTGGCGTTGATCGCCCTGATCGGCATGCTGACCATCCCCTACAACTGGGGCGCCAACGTTTTCATCATCTATGCCTGCGCCTTCGCCGGGCTGATGCCGCAATCGCGCGACTACATGATCTGCGTGGCCCTGATCCTGCTCGCCTTCATCGCCGAGTGCCGCTTCCTCGGCTATCCGCCGGTGGTCGACGGGGTCACCCTGATCGTGGCGACCATCGTCGCTGCCTCCAATCACAGCGATCACCAGCGCCGCCGCCGCAACGCGATGCTGCGGCTCAGTCAGGATGAGGTCGAGCGGCTGGCGCGACTGGCCGAGCGCGAGCGCATCGCCCGCGACCTGCACGATCTGCTCGGACACACCCTGAGCGTGGTCGCGCTGAAGAGCGATTTGGCCCGACGGTTGTGCGATCTGGATCCGCTGCGCGCGCGCAGCGAGATTGCGGAGGTGGAAAAGGTGGCGCGAGAAGCGCTGGCGCAGGTGCGTGGGGCAGTCGCCGGTATCCGAGCCGCCGGCCTGCGCACCGAGATCGCCCGGGTGCGGCTGATGCTGGAAGCGGCGGATCTGGCGCTGGAAACCGAGATCAGCGACGAGCCGCTGCCGGTGGCGGTGGAAACCGCGCTCGCCTTTGTGCTGCGCGAGGCCTGCACCAATATCGTTCGTCACGCCCGCGCACAGCGGGTGCGGGTGGCGCTGACCGTCGGCGAATCGGCACGCCTGCGGATTACCGACGATGGCCGCGGCGGCGCCGCCGATGGCGGCAACAGCAACGGTCTGCGCGGAATGCGTGAGCGGGTGGAGCAACTCTCAGGCGCGCTCAGCATTGACTCCAGACCCGGCCGCGGCACCGACCTGCAGATCGAGCTGCCGCTGGACCCGCAAGACGGCAGTGACGCGCTCAGCCTGCGCGTGCGTCCGGGATGAGCATACGGATTTACCTGGCCGAAGATCAGAGCATGCTGCGCGGCGCGCTGGCAGCGCTGCTCGCGCTGGAGAGTGACTTCGAGATCGTCGGTCAGGCCGCCGACGGCGAAAGCGCCTGGCGCGAGATCCGCCAGTCGCCGCCGGATGTGCTGGTGGCCGATATCGAGATGCCGCGCTGGACCGGGCTGGAGCTGGCCCAGCACATCCAGCAGGCGGACCTGCCCACCCGGGTATTGATTCTGACCACCTTCGCCCGACCCGGCTATCTGCGCCGCGCGCTGGATGCCGGCGCCCGCGGCTATTTGCTCAAGGATTCGCCCAGCGAGGATCTGGCCGCAGCGATCCGCAAGGTCCACGCCGGCGGCAAGGTGATCGCCCCCGAGCTGGCGCTGGAGGCCTGGGGCCAGGCCGACCCCTTGAGCGACCGCGAACGTCAGGTCCTGCGCCTGGCCGGCGAAGGTCTGTCGGCCCCCGACATCGGCGAGCGCCTGCACCTGAGCCACGGCACCGTCCGCAACTACCTGTCCGAGGCAATCTCCAAGCTGGGGGTAAGCAACCGGATCGAAGCCTATCGGCTGGCAAGGGATCGGGGGTGGCTGTGATGCCAGGGCTGAGGGCTGAGGGCTGAGGGCTGACAGAAACAAGCGCCCCCTCGCTCGAATACGCGAACGGGAACGAACGCAGAATCCAAGGATCAAGCGGGCTAGGCAAACCCTGCTTTTCCTCAGCCCTCAGCCCTCGACCCTCAGCCCTGCTGGAAAAATTTAGACCCCAAGCTCCAACACACACCGTTACACTTGGGCCCCATGAATGCGCCCAACGAACTGCCGGAACTGAGCCTGCCTGCCGCCGAGGGCGAGGTGCGGGTGCGCTGGTGGCGTTATTGCTACCGCTCGCCGGCGCTGCTGTGGCATCTGATCGTGCATTTGCCGCTGACCCTGATCTGGATCAGCCTGCCCGGCGCGACCCGGGTTCGCGAAGACGGCGGGACCAGCGCGGAGAGGGCGATCCGCTGGTGGTCGGGCGGATTGCTGCGGGTGTTCGGGATGCGCAGCAAGCGCATCGGCGAACCGCACGCCGGACCGGCGCTGGTGGTGGCCAACCACATCAGCTGGCTGGACATCGAGCTGATCCACAGTCAGCGCGCGGTGCATTTCGTGGCCAAGAGCGAAATCGCGGGCTGGCCGTTGATTGGCTGGCTGGCCAAGCGCGGCGGCACCATCTACCACCGTCGCGGCAGCACCGAGTCGCTCAAGACGGTGAGCGAAGAAATGGTGGCGCGGCTGAAGCTGGGCCATCCGGTCGGGGTCTTTCCCGAAGGCGGCACCGGCGACGGCAGCAGCGTTCGCACCTTCCATGCGCGGATCTTCCAGACGGCGCTTGATGGCGAGGTGCAAATCCAGCCGGTGGCGCTGCGCTATCGGATTCACGGGCGCTACAGTCCCTTCGTCGCCTTTGCCGATGGCGAGGGCTTCCTGCCGAATTTCCTGCGTCTGTTGGGTGGTCCGGTGATCGAGGCCGAAACCCATTTCCTGCCGCTGGTGACCGACACCGGTGAGGGCCGGAGGCGGCTGGCCGAGCGCTGCCGTCAGGCGATCGCGGAAGTTCTGGAGCGGCCATGAGCGCGCAGCCCAACGGCTACGCTCCGAACTGGCCCTTCACCGATCCCCATCTGCAGTCGGTGCTGGCCTCCAGCGGACTGCGCGGCTGGTCGGCCAGGCGCCGCTATCCGGATCTGGCGGCGCTGGCGCAGCCGGTGCTGCTGGACTGCGGCGACAACGTGCGCCTGCTCGGTTTCCATTCCGCCCAGCATCGATTGCCGCAGGCCAAAGGGCTGGTGGTGCTGATCCACGGCTGGGAGGGCTGTGCCGACTCCAGCTATCTGCTGGCCACCGGCGGGCGCTTGCTGGACGCAGGCTTCGACGTATTCCGCCTGCAGCTGCGCGATCACGGCGACACCCATCACCTCAACGAAGAACTGTTCCACTCCTGCCGCCTGCCCGAGGTACTCGGCGCGATGGCCGATATCGCCCGCCGCTTTCCCACCCGGCCGCTGCTGGTCGGCGGTTTCTCGCTGGGCGGTAACTTTGCCTTGCGGGTCGGTCTGCATGGGCCGCAACAAGGCCTGCCGCTGGCTGGCGTGGTCGCGGTCTGTCCGCCGATCAATCCCAAGCACAGCATGGAGGCAATCGAGCGCGCACCCTTTGTCTACGAGTGGTATTTCATCCGCAAGTGGACCCGCTCGCTGCGCCGCAAGCAGGCGCTGTTTCCGCAGCACTACCGCTTCGAGAGCTGGCTGCGCAAACCCACCCTGCGCAGCCTCACCGATCAGCTGGTCTGCGAGTACACCGAATATGGACACATGGATCGCTACCTGGATGGCTACTCGGTAGAGGGTGACCGGCTGGCGCCGATGCAGGTGCCCACCACCATCCTCGCCGCCAGTGACGACCCGGTGATTCCGATCGGCGACTTCCACGAGCTGGTGGTGTCTGACAGCACCGAGCTTCAGCTCACCGATCACGGCGGACACTGTGGCTACCTCACCGGCCCGCGCCTGCGCAGCTGGGCCGAGGAGCGCTTTCTGGGTGCGATGGAGCGCTATGCTGGTGGAGCACAGTTCCAGTAGCCAGGCCAAGCGAGGGCTACGTCGCTCAAGCCGCTATTCTAGAGCCCTCCGCACTCAGGACTCTGCCATGGCCCTCACCCACAGTCCCGCCCAGGTCGAACTGGGCAGCGCGGCGGCGGATTTCGATTTGCCAGCCACCGACGGCAGCCGCTGGAATCTGAGTCGAGCGCGCGGACCTGCGGGACTGCTGGTGGCCTTCATCTGCAATCACTGCCCATACGTGCTGGCGATCAAGGACCGGCTGGGCAGCGACTGTCGCCAGCTGCAGGCGCTGGGCTACGGGGTCGTAGCGATCAACAGCAACGATGCTTCGCGCTACCCGGCCGACAGCTTCGAGGCGATGGGCAAACTGGCCGCGGCGCAGGCGTGGCCCTTTCCCTACCTGTATGACGAATCACAATCCGTCGCCCAATCCTACGGAGCCCTGTGCACACCGGATTTCTTTGCCTACGACAGCCAGCTCAGGCTGATCTATCGCGGGCGGCTCGACGCCGCCAGCCTGGGACCCCGCCCGCCGCAAATGGCCGCAGAGCTGGTCGAAGCGCTCAGCGCTGCCGCGCGCGGGGAAGTCATCGCGCCGGCTCAGCCGAGCATGGGCTGCTCGATCAAGTGGCGGGCCTAGCCAGGCAGCGACTGTTGCTCCCATCGCTCCAGCTGCTGGCCGCTCTGACCCTGCTCGCGGGCAGCGCCGTCGCTGGCGGACTGCGGGTGGTGCCTGCGCAAACCGAGAGCACCCAGGGCCGGGAAAAGGCCGCTGCGCTGGCGCAGGTGGACGTGCTCGGAGAGTTTGCCCGCGAGATCAACCAGCGCCTGCGGCTGCCGGAGCCGGTCAACTTGGGCTTTGTCGAATGCGGCGAGGCCAACGCCTGGTATCTGAGCGATACCCGGGAAGTCGCGGTGTGTCTGGAACTGGTCGACTACTACTACCGGCTGCTGGCGCCCTACCACCGCCGCGAGGCACTGGACGAAGCGGTGGCCTCGGCCTTCAGCTTCATCGTGCTGCACGAGCTGGGTCATGCCCTGGTCGACGTGCTGGACCTGCCGATCACCGGTCGCGAGGAGGACGCGGTGGATCAGCTCGCGGTGTGGCTGCTGCTGCAGGAATCCGATGGCGACAGCGCGGTAGTCGATGCCGCCTTCAGCTTTCTGGCCAGCGAACCGTGGAGCGAGTCTGGTGATGGCGCCAGCCCGGGCGATGAGCATGCGCTGGACCGTCAGCGTTTTTTCAATCTGCTGTGCTGGGTCTA
>JAGRJL010000493.1:8415-12246 GCA_020442775.1 Lysobacterales bacterium
CGAGTCTGCCCCGCCACGCGTCACCCTGCGTTACTTCCAGGACGATCCTGCACGGCCGCCCCTGGGTTACCCTGCTGCGCGCGTCGGCGCGGTGAATGGGGAGAAGGCGGTGCTTCGATGGTGGCTGGTAGCAATGGTCCTGAGTTGTTGGTGGTCGCCGTCCGCGCTGGCGGACGAATCCGCCGCTGACGCCCGCTTCCGCCAGCTGTGGGAGGCCGACTGGCAGTGGCGCCTGCGCCAGGACCCGCAGATGGCCAGCTCGATCGGCGAGGGCGACTACGACGGCCAGCTGGAGCAGGTCGACGAGGCCAGCCAGCATGCCCGCGGCAAGTACTGGCGCGATCTGGCGAGCAAGCTCAAGGAGATCGATCCGGCCCAGTTGAGCAAGACCGCGCGCGCCGATTATGCGGTCTTCGAGCACCAGATCCAGAGCTCGCTCGACGAGGTGCGCTTTCACGGCTACCGGATGCCGATGAATGGCGACAGCAGCTTCTACGGCAGCATTCAGTACTGGGCCAACCGGCTCTCGCTGGAATCTCCCGAAGCGGCCGAGAATTATCTGAAGCGGCTGGCCGCGCTGCCGAACTGGTATGCCCAGCACATCGACAACATGCGCGCCGGGATCGAACACGGCCAGGTGATGCCGAAGATCGTGCTGGCCGGTCGCGATCAGCCGCTGGTGCGCGAGGCCGAGCTCAGCGACCCCACCCACAGCGTGTTCTACGCCCCGCTGGCCAAGCTGCCGCAGAGCTGGCCAGCGGCCGAGCGTGAGGATCTGGGCAAGCGCGCGGCACGGCTGATCGGCGAGAAGGTGCTGCCGGCACAGCGCACTCTGCTGGCCTTCCTGCGCGAGGAATATCTGCCCGCCGGTCGCGACAGCATCGGCGCCAAAGAGCTGCCCGACGGGATGGACTACTACCGCGCGCAGATCCGCCGCTTCGTGACGGTGGATATGGCGCCCGAGGAGATCCACCAGATCGGGCTGGCCGAGGTGGCGCGGATTCGCGCGCAGATGGAAGCGATCGTCGCCGAACTTGACTTCGACGGCAGCTTTGCCGAATTCCTGAGCTTCCTGCGCACCGATCCGCAGTTCTATGCAGCCAGCCCACATCAACTGCTGGCCGAGGCCAGCTACTACGCCAAGTTGATCGATGGCAAGCTGCCAGACTATTTCTCCACCCTGCCGCGCGCGCCCTACGGGGTCGCCCCGGTGCCGGACAGCATCGCCCCCTTCTACACCGCCGGTCGCTATGTGCCCCCGGCGCGCGAGGGCGGCGCCGGCACCTATTGGGTCAACACCCACAAGCTGGAGTCACGACCGCTCTATGCGCTGCCCGCGCTGACCCTGCACGAAGCGGTGCCCGGTCATCACCTGCAGGGGGCGCTGGCCAGCGAACTCTCCGAACAGCCGCCGTTCCGCCGCTACAGCTATCTGTCGGTCTATGGCGAAGGCTGGGCGCTGTACACCGAGTGGCTGGGTCAGGAGATGGGGGTCTACCAGACGCCCTACGAGCACTTCGGTCGACTGACCTACGAGATGTGGCGCGCCTGCCGCCTGGTGGTCGACACCGGGATGCACACCCAGGGCTGGAGCCGCCAGCGCGCCTATGACTACATGAAGGACAACACCGCGCTCAGCGAGCACGAGATCGGCACCGAGATCGACCGCTACATCGGCTGGCCGGGACAGGCGCTGAGCTACAAGCTGGGCGAGTTGGAAATCCGCAAGCTGCGCGCCCAGGCCGAAGCCGAACTTGGACCCGCCTTCGACCTCAAGGCCTTTCACGCCGCGATCCTGAGCCAGGGATCGGTCACCCTGCCGGTGCTGCGGGAGGCGGTTGGGGAGTATTTGCGGGCGCAGAAGAATCCCGATCGGCAGTCAGCGAACTAGGCTGGCGGCCGAGCGCAAGTTCGACCCGATCGCGATCGAGCGCGTACGAGGGGTACCGCGATTCAGACCGGGGAGTTCGCCTGCATCTGCCTCGCGAAACTAGGGCAGGCGCCCAGCCAGATTGCGACCCAGGTCGTCGATCAGAGTCTGCAGGCGTCGTCCACGAATGCAGTACACCGCCTCATCGACAATCGCGAAATTGGCGCTTGGATAGGTCTGGGTAATGCCGTATGGGCTCATCCCGGATATACGGCCGAACACCGGATTTCCGGCAAACTCGATCGATTCGGCGTCCTCGTCTGCATCGCAGCTGGCCCAGTCACCGTCAACTGTCGGATACACCGAAACCGCCGCACCGGGTGGATGGTTCACCCCGTCGGCCGAGTCGTACACATAGATCAGCGCAGTGCGCGTATGCGCGTAATAGTCGTTCCAGGCAGAGGTCAGGAATTCCACCTCCGAACCAGTTTCAGCGAACGGGCTTTCCAATACCCGATAACGCGCTCGGAACTGCAGGTCATCGACATCACACGGCTCGGCTGCCTGACCCGAATGGCCTGCGGGATTGATTCCGCCGTCGGCCGCCCAGCGATAGCGAACGCAATCGACCCGATCGAAGGAAAGCTGCTCCCCAACCAGATAGATCACTCGGCTGGTTGCTCGATACGCCGGTGGGTCCGCGGGTTCCGGCGGAGAAGCGGCCAAAGCCAGCGCCAGCAGCACGGTCGCGATCATCGACCGTCTCCGGCAAATTGCGGCAATGCGGCACTGAGCATCTCGCTGTCCCGAACCATCACGCGGACCAGTTCCTGCAGCGGCACCCCTCGCCGACAGACCACCTCGTCCCCGTCTATCGCATGCCAACGGGGGTCGTGGGCCTGCCCGCGGCCAAAATCGGACAGTCGGCGAGCGTCATCAACCACCAGTCTGGGCGAGAACGCCATCTCGCGCAGCGCCGGCCCCGGATTGAGCGGCGCATCGACGTTGTCGGGCCGCCAATAAGGACCGCAGGTTGCGAAATCCCCGTCGCTGGTTGGGTAGACCGGCTTCTGGGTGTACTTGACCAGCGAATAGCCATCCTCGAAGCGCTCGACAAACACCAGCGCAAACCGGGAGTAGCCAAACGGATTCCTGGTCGCGTGCTCCGCGACCGAGAAGGTCAGTTCATCGCCCGGCGGCACGCCGTGGATGCGATGCACCACCCGATAGCGCGCGGTGTACCAGCTGTCGAAGACCATACAGTTGCCGCATTCGATTACCTTCGGCTCATAGGCGAGTTGCTCCCCGACAAAGACCAGCAGTTCACCTGCTTCCCCCGGTTCGCTGCTGCTCTTCATCACCACCGTCATCTCGTCCAGGGTCGACTCGTTGGCAAGCAGGTGGTTCGAGGCAAAGGCCAGCAGAGTTGCCGCAAAAATGAGCGATTTGGTCACCTGGCGCGCCTCCTGTATGGAATCGCCTCGACCCGGCCGCGGGCTGGCGCAGTCCGATGATGGACGAAGCTAACCCACCGCGCCGCAACGCGCCAGCGGCACAGGTTCGCAGGTTCAGCGTCTGGTTCGGACAGCCACTCGAGCCCTCAGGCCTGGATTGGTAGACCCGCTGCAATCAGTGGCCCGCCGCGCATCCGGCGGCGGGCCGTGGATGGCCTACTCGTAGCCGTCGGCAAAGATGAAGCTGGCGTCGCGGCAGGAGCGCACCTTGACGTCGTCGATGTACCAGCCTTCGGCACCCACGCTGCCGTCCGAACCCAGGCGGAAGCGGAACTGGGCGGTCTGGCCGGCGAAGGCGTCCAGATCGACCACCGACTTGGTCCAATCCTGCAGGTTGCACCAACCGTTGAGGTTCTGCAGCGGATTGGCGCTGGTGCGGATGGTGCCGTTGTAGGGGTCGGTCAGCAGCGCCGGATCATCCAGCTGGGTCCAATTGCTGCCGCCATC
>JAGRJL010000494.1 GCA_020442775.1 Lysobacterales bacterium
CGGACAGCAGTTTGGCCGCCGCTTCTCGCACCGGTTGGTCAATGGCGCTGCTTGCACAACCGCTGAAAAGCCAGCGCGGGGCGTTGACCACGCTGGGCTGCTGAGCCACCGGCCGCGGGAGCCCGGCCGCCAACCTGGCCAGCGCTCGAGGCAAAGGCGCAGTCGGCCGTCCAATTGCTGACCACCAACGGTAGGCAAGCGACCCCAGCGCGATGGCCACCGGTGACCCGCTCAGTCGGCGCACCCAGCGGGACCAGCGGCTGGACCGGGTAGGCGCAGACAGCTGCTGGCGGGTGCGGCTGATCAGGTCCCCGTAGTGCACCTGCGCCGGGCACACGCCCTCGCAGTTCAAGCAGCCCAGACAATGATCCAGGGGCTCCAGGGCCGATTCGCGATCGCCCAACTGCTCGCCGGCGAGCGCCCTGGCCAGCGCGATGCGCCCGCGCGGCGATTCGCTTTCCTTCCGGTGGACCCTGTAGGTCGGGCAATGCGGCAGGCACAAGCCGCACATCACGCAACGATCGGCCAGCGCCTCGATCGCTGTCCAATTGGATTGTTTGGAAGGCGATTCCGTCATTCGCCTTGACCCTTATGCAACCGTTGGCAAGCCATGCCCACCGTGTGACCACCGTGAAAACCGATACAGCAACAGTTTCCCATATCAGTCCAGGGCTGGCGTGGGCTGGTCAGATGGCTGGCGATGGCGCGACACGACTCGCCGTGTTCTGTGCAGACACTGCCTCTTCGGCCCCGGCAGCACATGCGGAGCAACAGCCCCGACGATCGCGCAGGCTCGTGCTACACTCCGCGCCCACCGTGATCCACCGGCTCCGGATCCTCCTTCAAGGGAGAAAACCTGCCGGCACAGGCAATCGCCGCCAGATCCGACTGCGATCTGGCTGAATGATTGGCTGCGGGCTCTTGCACGCTGCTGATTCGCCGGGTATGCTTCGAGGTTCTTCTCTCCAGCTACACCACGGATTGGTTGCCATGAAAACCGTCAGCGCTAACGCGCAAACTGTCCAGCGCGACTGGTATGTCGTCGATGCCGCAGGCAAGACCTTGGGCCGTTTGGCCTCCGAGCTCGCTTTCCGCTTGCGCGGCAAGCACAAGCCGGTCTACACCCCGCATTGCGATACCGGCGACTACATGATTGTCATCAACGCGGACAAGATCGCGGTGACCGGCAACAAGCTGCAGGACAAGAAATATCACCGTGTGACCGGCTATGTCGGCAACATGAAGACCATTGCCCTGAAGGATCTGCTGGCCAAGCACCCCGAGCGCGTCATTGAGATCGCGGTCAAGGGCATGCTGCCGAAGAACCCGCTGGGTCGAGCGATGTATCGCAAGCTCAAGGTGTATGGGGGCTCCGAGCACCCGCACGCCGCGCAGCAGCCCATCGCACTCGATATCTAATCCCTCGACCTAACCAGGTACGGAAGACACAAACGTTATGGCGATTCAGCAAAATTACGGCACCGGCCGCCGCAAATCCTCCTCTGCCCGCGTGTTCCTGCGCGCTGGCACCGGCCGCATCATGATCAACGGTCGTCCGGTTGAAGAGTATTTCGGTCGCGAAACCTCGCGCATGGTCGTGCGCCAGCCGCTCGAGGCCACCAGCAGCGGTGACCGCTTCGACGTGCTCGCCACCGTCACCGGTGGTGGCGCCAATGGTCAAGCCGGCGCCGTGCGTCTCGGCCTGGCCCGCGCCCTGGTGGACTACAACGAAGATCTGCGAGGTGACCTGCGCCGCGCCGGCCTGCTGACCCGTGACGCTCGCGAAGTCGAGCGCAAGAAGGTCGGTCTGCACAAGGCCCGTCGCGCGACTCAGTACAGCAAGCGCTAATCGCGCTGCTCGCTTCGTTGGGGGATCGTCTAACGGTAGGACAGCGGACTCTGACTCCGCCAGTCTAGGTTCGAATCCTAGTCCCCCAGCCAACACGGGGTCCCAGCGGTTCCCACCAGAACCCAAC
>JAGRJL010000495.1:0-2925 GCA_020442775.1 Lysobacterales bacterium
TCGACACCGTCGCCTTCCCAGCGCAGAGGAATGCCGGCGGCCGCGAAGGCCAGTTCTGCGAATTCGCGCACGCTTTTGGACTGGCCAGTTGCCAGTACGTAGTCGTCCGGCGATGGCCGCTGCAGGGCTCGGTGAATTCCTTCGACGAATTCCGGGGCATAGCCCCAGTCACGTCGGGCATCGAGATTGCCGACGCTGACAGAGTCCTGAAGTCCGGCTGCGATGCGCGCGACCGCAATGCTGATCTTGCGTGTGACAAATCCTTCGCCTCGCAGCGGTGACTCGTGGTTAAAAAGAACTCCGGACACAGCATAGAGGCCATAGGCCTCACGGTAGTTGATTGTGGACAGATGAGCGAACACCTTCGACACCGCATAGGGACTCCGGGGTCGCAACGGGCTGTTCTCATCCTGTGGCTCGCCCATACTGTTGCCGAACATCTCTGAGGAACTGGCCTGGTAGAAGCGCGCGTTCGGCGCCGCCATACGCATTGCTTCGAGCAGGTTCAGCGCACCAATAGCGGTTACCTCTGCCGTGCTCACGGGTTGGCGGAAAGACAATCCAACGAAGCTCTGTGCGGCCAGATTGTAGACTTCGTCTGGCTTCGCCACCTGCAACAGGTCGATGCAACCGGCGAGATCAGTGAGATCGTGCGCTACGAGGTGCAAGCTTGGATGCTGGTTGATACCCAATTCCGCCAGCCGCCAAAGATTGAGCGAACTGGTGGGTCGATAGGTGCCGGTAACTCGGTAACCTTTCTCGAGCAACAGTCGAGCCAAATAGGCCCCGTCTTGTCCGGTAATCCCGGTAATCACCGCCGAACGGATGGCGCTCATGCCGCCCTCGCTGGGTTGGCAAGGCGCTGGTAGCACTTTCGGTAGGAACCGGCGATGACCGGAAGTCGAAAGCGCTCAACATTGAGAATTCCGGCGTTGATCACCGCTTTTCGATGGTCGGCGTCGTCGATTAATCGCTGAAGCGCGACGCGAATCGCTGCTACGTCGGTTGGGTCGACCGTGATCCCTCCCTCACCTGCAACTTCCGGCATTGAGCAGACCGTACTGGTGACGACCGGACGGCCGATCGCCTGGGCCTCGATGATCGGGAGACCAAAGCCTTCATAGGTCGAAATCAAAGTGACGATGTCGGCTTCGCGATACTCCGCTAGAAGCTGTTCGCGATTGAGATCTACTAGCGAGATCAGATCCAGATCATATGATTTAGCCAAAGCCCGCTGCGTTTCGCTGAGCCTGCCGACCACAACCAGCGTTACCGGCATACCTGCGACCGCTTGCATCAAACGCTCAATGTTCTTGTTCGGTGTGGTGCCGATTTGGAGGATACGAACGCCCGAAGTGGAGAACGCCTGAGGCATGGGCGTGAACTCGTCGGACAAATGGGGATAGATCACTTTGACCCGCTCCGGATCGCAACCCGTTTCTGCAATTAGTTCACGACGTGTGAAGTCGGAAATCACGGTAACGACTCCCGCACGACGAACCGGCAGGTCGTACCAAAGCCATTTGAACAGCGCACGTCGCCAGCCGCGGAGGCGATGCAGCGTGACGCAATCGAGCACCGTCAAGACCGTTCGGCGAGGGTTGGTCCACCAAGCGAGGTAATGCACGTCTCCGGTCACATGGACCAGATCTGATTTCTCGCGGGCTGCCCGCCAAGCGTCAGCTAGCCGAGGTAGGACCCCGCGGCTGGGGTAGTCGTTCAGGCGCAGACGAATCTCCACCGCATCGTCGGTCCGTAGCTCATGGCGAACATCATCGAACAGTCTTTCGACGCTGTAGTGACCGTGAATCGCCCGTCTTTGCAGATGAGTCACCCGAATCCGAGGATTTTGCGCCGCGTCTCGCTGTACCGTTGGAAGATAGGTTCTTGCAATCTGGCGCGACCAGGTTCGTGCCCAGGGCTCATGACCCACGGAGCCGCCGTCACCGAGCCAGTGCTTGATTGGGGTTTCGAATCCCGTTTTCGGTCGATTGCTCACATTCACTGGCAACGGCCTTGCTGGGGCTGTCTCCAGCGCTGACTTTGGCTTCTCGCCGAGTCGGGGCGCGGCACGAGGCCCCAACCGGCCGACGAGTTCAACATCAACTAGTGGAACCCTAAGTTCGATCGAGTGGGCCATCGTTGACCAATCGCTATCGCGGAGCAGCTGGTTGCGCATGTAACCACCGCTTTCCATCACGGACACTCGTGCGTGATCACTGCCGGGATCCGGGATCAGGAGACGCTCCAGCTGTTGCAAGGACTCGGCTAGCGCGTCGGGATCGGCGGGCAACCAGGATGGGGCGGCCTCGGCGAGTTCCCAGGGCATGAAAAGCCCGCGTTTGAGGAAGTAGGCGCCGGGCCAGGTGCCGCCAAAGCGCATCATGCCCTGGGCCTTGGGATGACTCATCAGCTTTCCGACCAGCTTTCCCGCACTCTCTGCCGCACGCGGAACGTGCTGGGCCCAGGAGAGCCATCGTACCCATCGCGGCACATCGCGGAAGGAAGGATATCCGCCAAACAACTCGTCGCCACCTAAGCCAGACAAGGCGACTTTCCAACCGAGCTCCCGCGCCGCTTTGGCAACGAACCAGGTATTGACCCCGTCGATACTCGGTTGGTCCATCGCCGCCAGGATGGCGGGAAGATCCTGCTCGAATTCCTCACGGCTCACACGCCGAATGTGGTGCGGGGTGTCGTAGTGCGCCGCTAATTGCGCCGCGAGCGGGACCTCATCGCTCGTGCGGCCAGCGAACTCTTCGAAACCAAGCGTCACCGCAGCGGGTGCGCCTCCCACGTCGCGACAAAGGCCCAGCAGGGCACCGGAATCAATGCCTGACGAGAGGAAGATTCCAACCGGGACGTCTGAAACCAGATGGTGTCGCACCGAATCGCGCAGTGCCTTAGCGGTTTCATCGGGTTCCA
>JAGRJL010000495.1:3031-7640 GCA_020442775.1 Lysobacterales bacterium
ACAGATTTGACCGCTGCATACGCCGTCCGTGGTTCCGGAACACTGCCCCAGAGCAGAAACTGATTCCAGCCTGCGAGATCCGGGGTCGCGGGCACGGCACCCGTGTCCACCAATGCGCGGGCCTGCGAAGCGAACCACACCGCTCCTTTGTGATCGGCGTAATAAAGCGGCTTGATCCCGAATGGGTCACGCGCCAACAACATTTCACCGCGACGCCCATCCCAGATGGCGAAGGCGTACATGCCGCGAATGCGGTGGAATAGTGCAACTCCCTCGCGTCGATAAAGCTTCAGCAACACTTCGGTGTCGCTGTCAGAAGCGAAGACTTCGCCGTCAGCTTCGAGCTCCGAACGCAGGGTCTGATAGTTGTAGATCTCGCCGTTGAACACGATCGACAGCGGACCTTCGTGCATCGGCTGCAAGCCGCGATCGGACAGGTCGATGATGGCCAGTCGCCGGTGCGCCAGACCGACCCTTCCATCGGCACTCCACCATTCGCCAGACCCGTCGGGTCCGCGGGCTCGCATGTGATCGCGCACGCGGCGCAATGCGTCATGGCTCGGCGCTGCACCTTCGGTGATGGCAGCGACGCCTGCGAGCCCACACATCAGGCGGGTCTCTCTCGGAGGCGATCGACCACTTGCGGAAAGCACTGCTCGTGAACTGCCAGGACGTTGCGGATATTCAGTTCCCACGGCCGATCGCAGGCAACAAGTGCGTTGCTTGATGGGTCGTATGCGGAGGTTTGATAGCGCAGTCCACGCAACTCCTCAATGAATTCGCGTGTTCCAACGCCAAAGCGCTTGCTGAATCCGTCCATTTCGATCTGCAGCACCGGAGGATTGCCGCGGGAGAGATGCGATCGGGCACCGCGTAGCACCAGCGGTTCTGCACCCTCTACATCCAGTTTTGCCATTGCCCAGTTCATGTCGGGCGCAAACTCGTCGAGCTTGACGCAATCGATCTGCGCGACCTGTTCATCCCGGTCTGATTGCGAGGCAGCAAGGGTTGCTGTGCAGTCGTCTTGCGTTTCAACCAGCGCCCAAGGCCCCGGGGTGTCCGAGAGTCCGAGGGGATGAACTTTTACTTGGTGGAGAGCGTTCAATTCGACGTTCTGTCGAAGGTATCGCAGAGCTTTCTCCCCAGGCTCAAAGGCATCAATGCGTCCTTCGGGCCCGACGAGCGATGCTGCTAACAGCGTGTAGACGCCAACATTGGCACCAACGTCTAGGAACGCATCTCCCGGTCGCAGATAGCGCTGCATGAAGCGCATCTCGCGGTAGTCGGGAAGGCCGTTGAAATACATCGCGGCGCTGGCTGAGTGGCTATCTGCAAAACACCGAAGCTTCAGTCCGTGGAATTCAAAATCCCGGTGTTTGACGCCCAATAGTCGCTTGGACAGCTGCCACTTGAAGTAGTCGGCGATCGCCGCGACCGTGCGACCCTCGTTGGAGGGGTGAGTTGCAATCAGACGGAGAGTAGCTAACACACTTGGGACGGCGTTGCGGAATCGAGGATGATTCGTTTGCTGGAACGATCAACGCGATGCAGTATCGCTCCGATGGCGGGCTGTACCTGGCTCACAAGCTCTGCAACTCCACCATCCGGCGAAACCGCCCATCGGTCAATTCATTGAGTTGGTCAAAGCTTCCCGACTCCACGACTCTTCCCTGCTCCAGGACATGAATCTGGTCAGCCTGACGCACAGTGGCCAATCGGTGGGCAATGATGATGACGGTGAGTTGACCCCTGAGTTGTTCCAGGCTTTCCTGAATGGCTCGCTCGGCGTCGGCGTCCAGTGAACTGGTCGCCTCGTCGAGAATCAACAGCCGGGGGCGCTTGAACAGTTCCCGCGCAATGAACAAGCGCTGCCGTTGCCCTCCCGAAAGTCTGATCCCGCGATCTCCCACCAAGGTATTCAGTCCTTCAGGTAAGGCATCGACAAATTCGCCCAAGCGAGCCGCATGCACCGCTTCTGTTATTCGCGATCGCAAGTCCGAGTCGGTCGCGACATCACCGCCCCAAAGGCTGATGTTGTCGGCGATTGAGGCGTCAAAAATAACCGTGTCCTGCAGCACATAGCCAATCTGCTCGCGCCAGCTCGATGGATCAATCTGTTCCGCCGATAGGTCGTCAATGTAGAGGGCACCAGCGTCGGGTTTCAGCAACAGGGTAAGGGTGTCAATCAGCGTAGATTTGCCTGCGCCCGACGCGCCGACAATGGCGACCGTGCTGAGCGCAGGGATCGTCAGATCGAGTTCGTTCAGGGCGGGCTTTTGCCCTTCGCCGTACGAAAACGACACGGAACGGAATTGGATTTGACGCTGAAGCGGTGCGACCGGCTGTCCCTTCGGTGCCGCGCTCTGTCGCTCCAACTGATCGAATTCCCGCTCAACCAGGTCCACAGCGCCAATCTGCATCAGCGTGACTTGCCAACTCCCCTGCAGGCCGATCACCGAATTGACCCCTCGATGGAACAGCAGGATGGAAACCAGAATGGGTGCCAGCGGTTGCTCCAGCAACCCGATCTGCACAATCACAATCAGCACAATCGCACCGACAGCCAGTGGCTCGCGCAGCGCCGTCGTGAAGGCGATCGCGAGATTTTGCCGGTCCTGAAGGGATGTCATGCGGTCGACACTTCCCATCGCTGCCGTGCGCAGAGGCTTCGCCTGACCGGTCGCTGCGAGATACTTGAATGACTGGATCGATTCGATAAATGCCTTGGAGAAAAAGCCCTGCTCTTCAGCCGTTTGGATAGAGAGCGTGCGCGCCAAGCGATTGAAACGACGAAGCAGCAGCAATATCGCCCCTCCTACCACGACCGCCATTAGCCCAAAGGCCCAGGCCACGACGAAGCCCATGACCAAATACGTCATGGTCGTCAGTAGGCCAATCAGAAACTGGCTAAAACTATAAAAAACGTGGACGAAGGCATGGACCTGATTCATCACGTTGAAAAAGTGGCCGGTATCACGCCGGGTGTAGTAGAGGTAGTCCATCTGGCTGTACTGATCATATAAACGGGCCTGCAGGTCGCGCTGCAGATAGGCCCGTAGACGCCCACTCATCGCGGTTGCCGCAAAGAACACCAGCCCTTTCAGGAGATAGAGCGCAAAGATCAGTAGCAGAATGCCCACCGGTGACGTAGCGCCCAACGCGCCAAGCCAATTGGAAAGCGTATGGGTCAACGGATCACGACCGAAGGCCCCTTCTCCGAGGCTTTTCAGTAGCGGCAAGAGCATGACGATCCCGAATCCCTCTAGGACTGCGCTGAGCAGCATCAGCGCGAACACCCAGTACATGCGCGTGCCTACAAACCGCTGGAACACGGCAACGTATCGGCGCAGTTCGGGGAAGAAGCTACCGATCGTTTTGGTTTGGGGAATGGGGTGCGACAAAAGCAAGGGTGAGTGCGAACCGAGAATCAGAGCGCAACGGCCCAACTGCGAGAGGCCCAGAGCTCACGCAAATTTGGCATCGCGCGCATGCGTGTTGGAGTTCTTTTGATGCCATCGCCAAGCGTGCTGCACGATCGTTTCGAGGTCTGCGTGTTTGGGTTGCCAACCAAGTTCCCTCAACGCCTGGGTCGCATCTCCTACCAGGTTTTCGGGGTCACCGGCTCGGCGGGGTCCAGCCAAGGTTGGGACCGTCAGGCCGGTCACCCGTTCGGCCGCGGCAATGACCTCACGCACGGAGTGCCCCTTGCCATTGCCGAGGTTATAGGGGCGCATCCCAGGTTCGGCGCCCTCTAACCGGCTCAAAGCCAGCACGTGGGCGTCAGCCAGATCCGCTACGTGAATGTAGTCGCGAACACAGGTTCCGTCGGCAGTGTCGTAGTCGTCTCCGTAGATTTCGATGTGGCTACGCTTTCCCGACGCAGCGTCCAGCACCAAGGGAATCAAATGTGTTTCGGGGTCATGGTGTTCCCCCAATTCGCCGTCCGGATCTGCGCCTGCAGCGTTGAAATAGCGCAGTGCGGTGCTGCGCAAGCCATGGGCAACGCCAAAATCGGCCATGATTCGCTCAACCATCTGCTTGGACGCACCATAAGGATTGATCGGCGCCTGAGGGTGGTCTTCACGAATCGGCAGATGTAGAGGGTTGCCGTAAGTCGCGCAGGTGCTGGAAAAGACCATGCGATCGATGCTGTGTCGGGCCATTGCCTGGAGCAAACTCAGCGAACCGACCACGTTGTTGCGATAGTACTTTCCCGGATCCATAACCGATTCACCGACGTACGCATAGGCCGCAAAATGGAGCACGGCGCGCGGTTTGTATCGCAGAATGATCTGATCCAGGCGGTCACCGTCAAGGATGTCTGCGACCTCCAGCGGACCCCAGCGAACCGCCCATTCATGACCGTAGACCATGTTGTCGACGGCAACCGGCAGGTAGCCTGAAGCGGCCAACGCCTTGCAGGTTTGGCTGCCGATGTGGCCGGCGCCACCAGTGACCAAGACTGTGGGTTTGGTGCTGGTCAAACCGTCAGACTCGCGAGATTGGGTCGAAAGATGGCTCTGACTCGCCTTTCACGTCGGTTCGCAGCGCGGCCATATGCCCACACAGTCCGGGGCCCTAGAGCGCGAGTGAGTTCGAAAGCGATGCG
>JAGRJL010000033.1 GCA_020442775.1 Lysobacterales bacterium
TGGGCCCTCTACCCTGGGCCCTGACCTGAAAGATCTGCTGCTCTCGGTGGTCGCCGAAAAAACCGGTTTCCCGCTGGACATGCTCAATCCGGAGATGGATCTGGAAGCCGATCTGGGTGTCGATTCGATCAAGCGGGTCGAGATTCTCGCCACCCTGGACGAACGCGCCCCCGATCTGCCCAAGGTCGATCGCGCACGGCTGACTTCGCTGCACACGCTGGCGGAGATCGTTGAATACCTGGCGGCAGCCGGATCGACCGCAGAGCAAAGGGCCCAGGGCCCAGGGCCCAGTGAAGAGAGTCCCGGCCAGAACGCCGCTCTCCTGGGCCCTGGGCCCTCTACCCTGGGCCCTGACACATCCCAGTTGGGCCGTTACCCGGTGACCCTGACCGACGCCCCGGCCAGCGGCTTTGCCATGCCCGGACTGCTTTCCGGCCTGGCAATTGCGGTGCTTGGGCCGGAGGCCGAGGCCGTAGCGCTGGCGACGGAGCTGGCCGCCCGCGGCGTCAACGCGAGCTTCCAGGCTGAGCTCCCGAGCGATTGCCGTGGCTGTATCGACCTCAGCGGACTGGCGACGACGGCCAACCGCGACGCGGCGATGGCAATCAACCAACGGGTTTTCGCTCATGCGCGCTCGCTGGCTGCGAATCTGAGCGATGCTGAAGGCCTGTTCGTCAGCGTGCAGGACACCGGCGGCAGCTTCTCGATCAGCAACGCTGACTCTGAGCGGGTCTGGTTGGCCGGCCTGCCGGCGCTGATCAAGACCTGTGCGCTGGAGTGGCCGCGGGCAGCGGTGAAGGCCATCGACATCGAACGGGGTGATCGCAGCAGCGCCGAACTGGCGGTGGCGCTGGCCGATGAACTGCTGGCCGGCGGCGGTGAGATCGAAGTGGCGCTGGGCGCCGATGGCGCGCGGCGAACGCTGATCAGCGCCGCGCAGCCGGCCCGACCAGGTGAATCGGTCATTCAGCCCGGCGAGGTGGTGGTGGTTTCCGGTGGCGCTCGCGGCGTTACCGCCGCCTGTATCGCCGCATGGGCCGGGCAGGTGAAGGCGCAGTTCGTGTTGCTGGGCCGTACCGAGTTGAGCGCGGAGCCGTCCGAGTGCGCGGGCCTTCGCAGCGCTGGTGAAATTCAGCAGTCCCTGCTCAACAGCGCAAAGGCCAGGGGCGAGAAGCTGACCCCCGCCGTGCTGGCCGGCCGGGTCCAGCAGGTGCTGGCCGTGCGTGAGATCGAGCAGACGCTGGCGGCGATCCGCACCAACGGCGGACAGGCGCGCTATCTGTCGGTTGCGGTGGATGATCAG
Source organism: Lysobacterales bacterium (assembly GCA_020442775.1). Classification (GTDB taxonomy): domain Bacteria; phylum Pseudomonadota; class Gammaproteobacteria; order Xanthomonadales; family SZUA-5; genus SZUA-5. Next base: position 1,304 of record JAGRJL010000033.1, read on the forward strand.
GCCGCGCTGGCAACGGCGCTCGACAAGGTCCGTGCCGAACTGGGGCCGATTATCGGCCTGGTTCACGCCGCCGGGGTGCTCGCCGACAAGCGCATCGCCGAAAAGACCGACGAACAATATGCGCGGGTGTTTGACACCAAAGTGCGCGGGCTGCAGTCGCTGCTGGCGGCCACCGCCGATGATCCTCTGAAACTGCTCTGCGTGTTCTCTTCAGTTTCGGCGCGTTGCGGAAACACCGGGCAAGCGGACTACGCGATGGCCAATGAGGTGCTCAACAAGGTGGCGCAGAGCCAGCGAGCGCGCCGGCCTGAGCTGCGGGTGAAGGCCCTCGGTTGGGGCCCGTGGGAAGGCGGCATGGTCAACCCGGCGCTGCGCCAGCGCTTTGCCGAACTGGGCGTGCCGATGATCCCGCTCGATACCGGTGCGCAGATGTTTGTGGCGGAGATGGCCGACAACAGCGACGCAATTGAGGTGGTGCTGGGCGGCGAGCCGCGTCCGCAGGCGCTGCTCTCAGATGGCGCCGACGCACGAGCGGAATCGCTGGAGCTGCGCGTCTCCATACTCAGCCATGATTACCTGACCGGCCATGCGGTCAACGGTCAGCCGGTGGTACCAGCGGTGCTGGTCGCCGAATGGTTGACCCGTGCCGCGCGCAGCTTCCGTCCTGGACAGTCCGTTGTGGCGCTGCATGACCTGCGAGTGCTCAAGGGCATTACCCTGCCCGGGTTCAGCAACGGGGGCGATCTGCTGCGGATCGAAGCTCGTCCTGCCGCTGACGGCCGGCGCCTGGCGATGCGCCTGGTGGATCTGAACGGAGTCCCGCGTTACAGCGCCGAGGCGGAACTGGGTCAGCCGGGTCCACGCCAGTCGGGCGATTTGCCGGAACTGGATCTGGAAGCCTGGGACGGCGAGCCGCTGTATCGCGACCTGCTGTTTCACCGCGGCCCCTTTGAGCTGATCGAACAGGTCGCCGGGATTTCCGACCAGGGCATTCGCGCCCAGCTGCGCGGGGTCGCCGACGCCGGCTGGCCGGCCGACGACTGGCAACTGGACGTGGCTGCGCTGGACGGTGGGATGCAGCTGGCGGTGCTGTTCGGACAGCGCATGCTGGGCGGACCGAATCTGCCGACCCAGATTGCCGAGCTGCGCAGCTATCCGCGCGCCGAAGCGGGCGGACCGATCACCGCCACCGCCTACAGTCGTCAGGTTGGCCGCTCGGCGACCACCACCGACATCGTCCTGACCGACGCGCGTGGCGAGCGCTTCGCCGAGCTGCTGGGCGTACAGAATCATGCGCTGCCCAGCGCTTGATCGGCGGCGAGCCCGGCCGGACTGCGCATGAGCTTCGTCCCGATTGCCATTGTCGGCAGCGCCTGCGTGCTGCCGGGAGCGCTTAGCCCGGCGCAGCTGTGGGAAGCGGTGCGCGATGGCCGCGACCTGCTGACCCAGGTGCCGGCCGGGCGCTGGCGAATACCGCTGGCGCGTGCGCTGTGCGATCCCGATCAGCCGCAGGCCGACCGCAGCTGGTCCGATCGGGGCGGCTATGTCAGCGGCTTCGAACAGATCTGGCAGCCGCAGGGCTTTGCGCTGCCGGCCGCGCAGCTCAGCAGCCTGGATTCACTGTGCCACTGGCTGCTGCACTGCGCACGGGAGGCGCGCGATCAGGTCGGCTCGGCGCACGGCCGGGTAGGCGCGGTGTTTGGCAATCTGGGCTTCCCCAGCGAAGCGATGGCCAGCTACGCCGATCAGGTCTGGCGCGGCCAGGGCACCGGGCTGGATCGACGCAATCGCTTCATGAGCGGCGGCAGCGCCAAGATACTGGCGCAGGCTCTGGCGCTGGAAGCCGGCAGCTACAGCCTGGATGCTGCCTGCGCCAGCTCGCTCTATGCGATCAAGCTGGCCTGCGACCAGCTCAATGACGGACAGGCCGATCTGATGCTGGCCGGCGCGGTGCAGCGCGCCGATGACCTGTTCCTGCATATCGGATTCAGCGCGCTGCAGGCGCTCAGCCGCAGCGGCCAGTCGCGACCCTTCCATCGCGAGGCCGACGGGCTGGTGCCGGCCGAGGGCTGTGCAATGCTGGCGCTCAAGCGGCTGAGCGACGCCCGGCGTGACGGCGACGCCATCCACGCGGTGATTCGCGGCATCGGCCTGTCCAATGACGGCCGCGGTCGCGGGCTGCTGGTGCCCGATCAAAACGGACAGGCGCGAGCGATCCGCGCCGCCTACGATCAGTCCGGCATCGACCCCCGCAAGGTGTCGCTGCTGGAGTGTCACGCCACCGGCACGTCGGTCGGGGACGGCGCCGAACTGGCCAGCAGCGCGGCGGTATTCGCCGGCGCCACCGATCTGCCGATCGGCTCGCTGAAGTCCAATCTGGGTCATCTGATCACCACTGCAGGCGCGGCCGGGATCATCAAGCTGTGCGAAGCGCTCAAGCATCGCCAGCGACCGCCCAACCGGCCAGTAGATGCGCCGCTGGCGCAGCTGGCAGAGGAGCCATTCCGCCTGCTCCAGCAGAGCGAACAATGGGAGAGCGATGAACCCCGAATCGCCGCGATTTCCGCTTTCGGCTTTGGCGGCAACAACGCCCATCTGGTGCTCTCCGAGGACGATCCGGCCCTGCCGCTGAGCTCCCTCAAGCACCCATCAGTACCGGTGGCAATCGTCGGCCTTGGCAGCCTGGCCGGCAGCGCCCGCAATCGGGCCGAGCTGGCCGCCCGGCTGCACAACGGCGATTTGCGCGGCGCCGACGGCAGCGCGCCGATGGAGACGCTGAGTCTGGATCTGAACGGCCTGCGCTTCCCGCCCAGCGATCTGCGCCAGACCCTGCCGCAGCAATTGGCGGTGCTGGAAGCGGCGCGTCAGGCGCTGGCCGAAGTCGATCCGCTGCCGCGCGAGCGCACCGCGGTACTGGTGGGGATGGAACCGGACCCCGAGGTTGCCCGCTACGGCAGCCGCTGGCGCGCCGCGGACAGCGAACAGGCCTGGGCCGATGCGCTGATCGCGCCGCTGCAGTCCGCTGGGGTGATTGGCTGCATGCCCAATATCCCGGCCAACCGGATCAGCTCACAATACGACCTGGCCGGCCCCGGCTACACCGTTCAGGCCGGGCCGGATTCTGGCCTCCGCGCTTTGCAGATCGCGGTGCGCGCGCTGCGTGCCGGTGAGTTGGACGCTGCGCTGGTCGGCGCAGTTGATCTCGGCTGCGAAGCGGTCAATCGACAGGCCAACCCGGCGCACAGCACTGACGCCGCGGTCGCCATGGTGCTCAAGCCATTGAGCATCGCCGAGGCGGCTGGCGACCGGATCTACGCGGTTATCGATCAGGCAGACAGCGAACCATCAGAGCCAATGCCCGAGTGGCGCGAGGCACTGGGCGACGCCGGCGCAGCCGACACGCTGCTGCGGATTGCTGGCGCGACGCTTGCCCTGCATCAGCGCCGAGGCCTTGACGGCCAACCCTGGCTGGCAGCGAAGAGACGCGGCTGGGCACTGCCGGCGCCGCTGAACGGATCGATCATTCGGGAGGCCGAAGGGCAAAGGCCGCGCAGTGATCATGCCCGCCAGCGTCTGTGGGTCTACGCCGGCGCCAACCGCGCGGCGGTGATCGCCGCATTGCGGGCCAATCAGTCCGGCGGCGACGGGCCAGCACGACTGGTTCTGGTCGCGAGCGCCATTGAACTGGACGGGCTGCGCCATCGCGCGCTCGCGCACCTGGAACGGAGCGCCGCCGCCGGACCCCGAATTCATTATCGCGATCAGCCGCTGGCCGGCAGACTGGCCTTCGCCTTTGCCGGTGCCGGCGCTTCCTACCCAGGCATGGGCCGGGATCTGCTGATCCAGCTGCCGCAGCTGCAGGCCGCAGTCGCGCGACGCAGTCGTGAACTGGCCTGCACGCTGGACTGGGCGATCGCAGAAGCCCCATCGCCGAGCGTGGCTGAGCAGCTGTGGGGCGCCTCTGCCCTGTCCCAGCTGCACAGCGAACTGACCCTGACGCTGCTGGGGCTGCGACCGGACGGCTGGCTGGGCTACTCGTCGGGGGAAACCAATGCGCTGGTGGCCGCTGGAGTCTGGAATGACGCCGACGGGCTGGCCCGGGACATGGCCGCCAGCGGCTTGCTCAGCGAGGCACTGGGCGGCGAGTTCAGCGCCGTTCGCGAGCAGTGGGGTGAGCCGGTAAATTGGCGCTGCTGGACCGTGGCCGCGCCGCTGGCGAAGGTGCAGTCGGCGCTGGCCAAACATCCCCGCGCCCATCTGGCGATCATCAACAGCGATCTGGACTGCCTGATTGCCGGCGATGCTGCGGCCTGCGACGCGGTGGTCGAGGAGATCGGCGCCAGCCGCTGCCTGCCGCTGGAATACTGTCTGGCGGTGCACGTGCCGGAGGTGGCGCAGGTGGCCGATGCCTGGCTTCAGCTGCATCAGCGCGCCACCGATGCCCCGCTTTGCGGGCAGATCTACTCCAGCGCCAGCGGTGAGCCCTACGAGCCCAACCAGGCGGCCTGCGCCGCCGCGATTCTGGCCCAGGCCAACCAGACCCTGGACATGCGCAAGGTGGTGGAGCGCGCCTACGCCGACGGCGTGCGCATCTTCGTCGAGCACGGCCCGGGCGGCGGTTTTGGCCGCGCCATTCGCCAGATTCTGAGTGAGCGCGAGGCGCTGGTGGTGAGCCTGGATCGCCGCGGCAAGGGATTCGAGGCGACCCTGGGGGCGATTGCCGCGCTGGTCGCTGCCGGGCTGCCGGTGGATCTGGCCGGGCTCAATCAGGCCCTGGCCGAGCAGCTTCCGGCAGCGCAGCTGCGGCCCTTTTCCCTGCCGGCACACTGGGCGCCAGTGTCGCCGCCCAGCACAGATCATCGCGAGGAAAGCACCATCAACAGCGAGCCTGAATCATCACCCGCGGTGCAGATCATGCAGCCGGCGCCTGCCTTGCCGCCAATCCTGTCGGCAGATCCGGTCGTATCGAATGCGCGACCAAATGCCCGTGGGGCAGCCGCTTTGGGTCAGGTGCCGGATGCGGCAGAGGATCGCGAGCGAGCTCGCTCCTACACAGCCGTGGAGCAATCCGCTGCTGCCGCCTTATGGATGAAGCCTGGCGGTAGCGAACTTGCTCGCGATCGCATTGCCGCGCCTGCCGACGCCGGCCCGCTCCAGCTGTGGCAAGCGCAGCTGCGGCTGCTCAGCGAACGCCATCAGGCGCACACCCAGGCGCTCAGTCAGGCCCACGAACAGTTCCTGCGCACTCGCGCGCAGGCGCAGGCCCTGCTGTTGGCGCAGCGGCTGCCAGGCGCCGCCGCGATCCCGCTCCAGGCGCCGGTTGCCGGTGGTGTGATTCCGCGCGCATCCGAGCCCCGGGTGACGTCCAGGCCTCAAGTGAGCGCGCTAGAGCCGGTACCGAAGCCCGCACCAATCACGCCGAAGACCGCCGTCGGCCCGGCGCCGGCAGCGACTCCGACTGCAGCGCCAAAGGTGGTCACCAAGCCCACCCCGTCAGCAGACGATCATCCGCGCGGCCCGCAGTTCGACCGCGCACAGCTGCAGGTACACGCCGAAGGCGCGATCTCCAGCCTGTTCGGGCCGGCCTTTGCCGCTCAGGACGGCTATCACCACCAGGTGCGGATGCCGCAGCCGCCGCTGCTGTTGGCCGATCGGGTGCTTGGCATCGACGGCGAACCGGGATCGATGGGCAAGGGGCGGATCTGGACCGAGACCGATGTGGGTTCGCAGGACTGGTATCTGCATCAGCAGCGGATGCCGGCCGGGGTGATGATCGAGGCCGGACAGGCCGACCTGATGCTGATTTCCTGGCTGGGGATCGATGCGCTCAATCGGGGCGAGCGGGTTTATCGCCTGCTGGGCTGCGAGCTCACCTACCACGGTGACCTGCCTCGTGCCGGCGACACCCTGGACTTCGACATCCTGATCGACGGCCATGCCGCCCAGGGCGACATCCGGCTGATGTTCTTCCACTACGACTGCCGTACCCGGCAAGCGGATGGCAGCCTGCGCCCGCAGCTCAGCGTACGCGAGGGCCAGGCCGGTTTCTTCACCGCGGCCGAGCTGGCCGATTCGGCCGGCTGCCTGTGGCGCGCCGAAGAGCAGAAGATCAACCCTGACCCGGTGCTGGATCCGCCCGAGGCAACGCCGCAGACCAGCGCCTTCGAGCGCGCGCAGCTGCAGGCCTTCGCCGACGGGCTGCCCTTCCAGTGCTTTGGCAGCGGCTACGAGTTCGCCCGCACCCACACCCGCAGCCCGGGCATTCATGGCGGGCGCATGCTTCTGCTGGACCGGATCACCGAGCTGGCCCCGGGCGGCGGACCGTGGCAGCGCGGCTATCTGCGCGCAGAGCTGGATATCCACCCGGAGCAGTGGTTTTTCGACGGCCACTTCAAGAACGACCCGTGCATGCCCGGCACCCTGATGTTCGAGGCCTGTCTGCAGGCAATGGCGATCTATCTGGCTGGCTGCGGCTACACCCTGCGCCGCGACGGCTGGCGTTTTCAGCCGATTCCCGAGCAGCCCTACCAGCTGCAGTGCCGCGGCCAGGTCACCCCGCGATCAAGGCGGCTGGTCACCGAGGTGTTTGTCGAGGAACGCTGCGCCGGGCCGGTACCGTATATCTACGCAGACCTGCTGTGCACGGTCGACGGTCTGAAGGCCTTCCACGCCCGCCGGGTGGGGCTGCAGCTGGTGCCGGATTGGCCTCTCGAAGAGCGCAGGGCTCAGGGCGAAGAGCTCAGGGCCCAGGGCTCAGGGCTCAGGGCCCAGGAAAAGCAGCAGATCGCCGAAGTTGATGGCTTTCGTTTTGATCAGGATGCATTGCTGGCCTGCGCGCTGGGCAAGCCGTCGAAGGCCTTTGGGCCGATGTATCAGCGCTTCGACGGACCGATCCGGGTTGCCCGGCTGCCCAGTCCGCCCTACCACTTCATCAGCCGCATCGCCGAAGTGCAGGGGCCGATCGGCAAGCTCAAGGCCGGTGCCCGGGTGGTTGCCGAATACGACTTGCCGGATCAGGTCTGGTATCTGACCGAGAACGGCTGCCCGAAGATGCCCTTCGCGGTACTGCTGGAGGCGGCGCTGCAGCCCTGCGGCTGGTTGTCGAGCTACGTGGGCTCCACCCTGACCGTGGACGAGGAGCTGGGCTTTCGCAATCTGGACGGCGACGGCGAGGTGCTGGTCGAACTATCCGGCGGCGACGGCACCCTGCGTACCGAGGTCGAACTGGTCGACGTCTCCGCCAGCGCCGGGATGATCATCGAAAAATTCGCGGTGAGCTGCTGGCTGGGCGAGCGCCAGGTCTATCGTCTGAACACGGTGTTCGGCTTCTTCCCGCCGGCAGCGCTGGCCGCGCAGGCCGGATTGCCGGTCAACGACGGCCATCGCGAGCTGCTCCAGCGTGAGGGTAGCGAGGTGATTGATCTCGATGCCCACCCCGAGGACTACTTCGCTTCCGAACGGCCGCGCCTGGCGGGAGACATGCTGCGGATGATCGATCGCATCGAGGGGGTCTGGCCGACCGGCGGCGCCGCCGGACTCGGTCAGCTGCGCGCGGTGAAGGATGTCGACAGCGATGAATGGTTCTTCAAGGCGCACTTCTTTCAGGACCCGGTGCAGCCGGGCTCACTGGGGCTGGAGGCGATGCTGCAGACCCTGCAGTTCTACTTGCTGCATCAGCACAAGGACGCCGGAATCGCGCGCCCCCGCTTCCAGACCATCGCCCTGGAAAAAGCCCATCGCTGGCGCTATCGCGGCCAGGTGCTGCCGCACCACCGACAGGTGCACACCACCCTGGAAGTCACCGCTGAAGGCCAGGATGAGCACGGCTACTACGCCGTTGCTGACGCCAGCCTGTGGGTGGACGGGCAGCGGATCTATGAAGCCAGCGGGCTGGCGGTCAGAATAGTGAGCGACTCGGACTGACCCTGCTGACCATGGCCAACGGCAGTTTCATCTCGGCACCGCAGACCCAGCTGCGGGTCGCCAGCGTGGACCAGATGCTGTCGCGCGCGCCGGCCGATGCGCAGAGCTGGCTGGCGCCCAGCGAATGGCAGCGCTGCCAGCGGCTGATGGCCCCGCAGCGCCGAAGCCACTATCTGGCCGGCCACTGGCTGCTGCGCGAGCTGTTGGCGCCTTACAGACGCAACCCGACCGAGCCCTGGCAAATCATCGATCGGCCCAGCCTGCCGCCAACCATTGCCGATCGACCCGAGCTGTTCCTCTCGCTCAGCCACAGCGGCCCCTGGATCGCCTGTGCGGTATCGACTGCGCCGATCGGGATCGATCTGGAGCAGCGCCGTCCGCGCCCGGCGCTGGCCGGATTCGACCAACTGCTGCGCAACCCCGATGAGCCCGCCGATTCGCTGGACCTGGACGCCCTGCTGCAGCGCTGGGTGGTCAAGGAAGCCTTCATCAAGCGCGACTGCGGCAGCGCACTGCCCGAGCGCCTGGCCGAGTTGCATCTGCACGCCAGCGGCGAACCGGGCTGCGTCTGTTTGTGGGAGCACTCGCAGTTCTTGCTCGGCAGCACCGACCATCAAGTCCGCCCGTTGGTGGCCAGTGCGGTCCCTGGAGACCAGCCGCGGGTGTTGCAGCATTGGCGAGTGGTGGATCGTGGGATGCGCTGAATTCGGAGTCCGCGCGTACACCCGTGCGCTGAAGCCAGCACGGGCCCTGGACGGTTAGGTCGCTGAACTTTCGCGCGCTGCCATGGCAGCAACATGCGGGCGGGACGCCCGCGGTCCTTTGGAGCATCGTAGCCTGATTCAGATCGGAAACGATCCAGCAGTTCGCGCTCGAATGTCGCCCAAGCCGACACCCATTCTTGAAGGACCGCGGGCGTCCCGCCCGCATGCCCTTGATTTTCGGGAATCAGAAGATTCCCATTCGGATTAGCGCAGGCCCAGACGCTCGTTCTCGCGCTCGAAGATGGCCCGAATCCGCTCGCCGTCAGACGGCTCCTCGGCCAGCGTTTCCGGGTCCCACTGGCTGCGTTCGGTATGGAAGAAATCGCCTCCGTAGATGTGAATCCCGCCGGTAAAGCGACGCAGCGGATTAGTCACCGAATGCAGCGCATCACCGCCCAGTTTTGCTACGTCCTTCTCGAACAGGGCTGCGGCGCCGCAAGCCCTGATCCGGTCGTCAGATCGCTTCCAGAAGATATTGTCTTCTCGTCCGCTGTAGATCCCGATGCTGGCCCACATCAGGTGGTTGTGCGGCATCAGATTCATCTGCGGCGCCCAGATGGCCGCGAAAATGGTCAACTCGGGCGAGCTCAGCAGGACCTTCAATCCAGCCCGATCAGGCTCACCCAGTGCGGCGAGAACTGCGTTGGGCTCGGCAACCGCACGGGCGAGCACTTCAGTGACGGCGCCCTGCGGATCGCTTTCGCGATTGGCTTTCACGCAATCGTCGACAAATCGTTCGATCTCCATGCGCTTGCTCCTGTCGCTTCAGTGCGCGGGCACCGGCTGCCTGCTGCGCGCCAGCTCGGCTCTCATCTTCCACCGCTCACTGTCGACGCGCAAATTGGCCCAGTCGGCTCAACTGGCGATGACGGTCGCCTGGGGATTGCCGAGCAGTTCCGCGTAAACCGCCAGCGTTGCTCGCTGCATCGTCTCCACGGTGGGAATCGCCTCGCGCCTGATCTTGTCCGGCTGCGGATGGTCCAACAGTTCTGCTGCGCGATCAGCCAGCGCAGCATGATCGCCCAGCGGTACGGCGCCGGGCGCAAAGCAGGCCCGCAGCTGCTCGCCCACGCCACCCAGATCCCAGCCCAGCACCGGGCGACCCTGATGCAGCGCTTCGGCCACGGTCCGCCCGAAGCTCTCCGGATGATCGGAGAGCTGGAGGATCAGGTCGCTGATCGCGTAGACCTCGCGAACGTCGGCTCGGCTGACGGTTGCCTGCCAATACTCACCGACCCCCAGTGCCGTCGCCTGCGCACCCAGTTCGGCCAGATAGCGCTCGCGACCCGGCTGATCGGCGCCCAGCAGCAGCAGCCGCACGTCCATCCCGCGCTGGCGCAGCGCGGCGAGCAGGGTGAGCGCGTGGACATGGCCCTTGAGCCGGGTACCGCGACCCGGCAGGGTCAGCAGACCGCCGCCGGCGAGCCGCGGAAACTCGGCGAAAAACCGCGCTCGCCATTGATCATCTGCGCTGAAACCAACTGGAAAATCAGTTGCTTGCACGCCCCTGGAGATCACCCGCAGGCGTTCTTCGGGCAGAGCCGGATAGTGGGACCGCAAATAGTCGGCGCTGGTCTGCGAGACCGCGATCACCCGGTCCGCGCGAGTGACAATGGCGCTGTAGTACCCAACCGAATTGAGCCCGTGGACGGTGCTCACCGTTGGCAAGGCGCGCCCGCGCAGCGCAAAGCGCGCCAGCCAGGCCGGCAGTCGCGAACGCAGGTGCAGCAGATCAGGCTGCAGACGGGTGAGCTCCCGGCGCAAGGCACCGACCTGCGCCAGGGTGCGCAACGACTTGTGGGCGATCGGCAGGGCGAGGTGCTCGCTGCCCTCGGCGCAGAGCTGGTCGACCAGCCGCCCGCCAGCCGAAATCACCACCGAGCGATGGCCCGCGGCCACTAGCGCGCGACCGATCTCCACAGTGGAACGCTCGGCACCGCCAGCGTCCATCGCCGGCAGCAGTTGCACGACGGTCCAGCGCCGCTCAGTCATTGCCGGCCCGCCTGGGTTGAGCGCTGCCGCTCGATCGCCAGACGGTCATCCCGGCAGGCTCAGGCAGCGTGACTGTGTCCACCCTCCAGCACATAGTGAGCGCCGCAGTAGGGACAGCTGGCCTCGCCATGGGCCTCGATCGGCAGGTAGACCCGCGGGTGGGAGTTCCACAAGTGCATCCCGGGCATCGGGCAGGACAGCGGCAGATCGGAATGGCTGACCTCGTAGCGATTCTCGGCGTTGGGGGTGATCAAGTCAGCAGCAGGATCGACTCGGTTCATCGGAAATCGCACTCGAAGCTGGGGCAGGCGGGAATTGTCTCGTCAAAGCGTCAGGGGGTAAAGCGCCGGGCCATCGGTGCCATCGTCGGCCCGGGAACCGGACAAACGAAAACGCCGGGCTAGCCCGGCGTCGCCTCGATCAGGTCGCTGGCAGGAGGCACTGCGTCGCGCTGATCGGGGTAAAAAGTGGCGTCCCCACGGGGATTCGAACCCCGGTCGCCGCCGTGAAAGGGCGGTGTCCTAGGCCTCTAGACGATGGGGACGCTGATTTGTAAACCGATTTGGTGGAGCCAGACGGGATCGAACCGACGACCTCTACAATGCCATTGTAGCGCTCTCCCAACTGAGCTATGGCCCCAAATCGGAGCCGCGCAGGATAGTGCGAGTGACTTCGTCGGTCAAGTACTTTCGGTCGACCTTTTTCGCTGGCTGTTGCGCACTTGAGCCGCCCCGGGTGCGCAGCGTGGATCGGCGCCAGCGGCCTGACACCGCCCCGCGCTCTCGTACTGTCCGCTCGCTCTACCTATACTGAAGCCATTGCCGCGCCGGGTACTCGCCTTGAACTATCGCCACGCATACCACGCGGGAAACTTCGCCGACGTACTCAAGCACGCCACTCTGGTCGGATTGCTGGAGGCGTTGACGGTCAAGCAGACCCCGCTTTGCTACATCGATACGCATGCAGGCTCGGGGCGCTATGAGCTGAGCAGTCCGCAGGCGCGCAGCACCGACGAGGCGGCCAGCGGAATTCGCCCGCTGCTGGAAGCCCAGCAGTTGCCGGCCTCGCTGCATGTGTATCTGAATCTGGTGCGCTCGCTCAATTCGGGAGGGCATCTGAACGTCTATCCGGGATCGCCCCTGCTGGCGGCCAGCCTGCTGCGCGAGCAGGACCGGCTGGTGCTCGCCGAACTGCAGTCGGAGGAAGCGGCCAATCTGCGTGACCTGTTCGCCACCGATCGCCGGGTGGGCGTCCACAGGCGCAACGGCTACGAACTGCTGCCTGCGCTGGTGCCGCCGAAAGAGCGGCGCGGGCTGGTGCTGATTGATCCGCCCTTCGAGGCGCAGGGCGAAGAATTCGACGTCATTCTGCATTGCCTGCAGAAGGCCTACGCGCGCTGGCCCACCGGGGTCTATGCGCTGTGGTACCCCATCAAGCTTAAGGAAACGGTGACCCGCTTTCATCGCAAGGTGGCGGCAGCCGGCATTCCCAAGGTGCTGGTGGCCGAGCTTTGCCTGCATGCCGACGACACCGCGCTGCGCCTGAACGGTTGCGGGATGCTGCTGGTCAACCCGCCCTATCGTTTTGAACGCACTTTGGAAAGCATCCTGCAAAGCCTGGCCAAACACCTGCAGCAAGGCCGCTATGGCCGCACCACCCTGAACTGGCTGAGCGGTGAGCAAACCGGCCGACCGGGCGCCAGGCCAAAGCGGCCAGGTGCCGGCAGCCGCCCGCCGCGGCAAAGCTGACTTCGCAAGAAGCGACGGGCGAAGGCGGCTGAATCAGCTTCCGCAAGCAAAGCTCATGGCAGCCGACCGAATCACCGACGCCCCCTTCGTCACCCGCTCCGAGGTCCTGGCCTGCAACGGCATGGCCGCCACCAGCCATCCGTTGGCCACCCAGATTGCGCTGGATCTGCTCAAACGCGGCGGCAGCGCGATCGATGCGGCAATCGCCGCCAACGCGGCGCTGGGTCTGATGGAGCCCACCGGCAGCGGGATCGGCGGTGATCTGTTTGCCATCGTCTGGGATCCTGCCAGCGGCAAGCTGCACGGCTACAACGGTTCCGGTCGCTCGCCGGCGGCGCTGACCCCGGAACACTTCCAGCAGCGCGGCCTGCACGCGGTACCGCCCCGCGGCCCCCTGCCGGTCACCGTCCCGGGCGCCGTGGACGGCTGGTTTGCGCTGCATCAGCGCTTCGGCAAACTGCCGGTGAGTGAGGTCCTCGCACCCACTATCGCCTACGCCGAAGAGGGCTTCCCGCTGACCGAGGTGATTGCCCATGAATGGCGTCAGTCGGTTCCGCTGCTGGCGCCCTACCCCGGCTTCCTCGAACAGTTCACCCGCCACGGCGCCGCGCCGGCCAAGGGCGAGATCTGGACCAACCGCGCATTGGCCGACACCCTGCGCCGGATCGCCAGCAATGGCCGCAACGGCTTCTACGGTGGCGAGACCGCTGACGCGATCGACGCCTATTTCAGGGCCAATGATGGCTATCTGCGGCGCGAGGATCTGGCTGACCACCAGGGGCAATGGGTGCAGCCGGTATCTGTCGACTATCGCGGCCATCAGGTGTGGGAGCTGCCGCCCAACGGTCAGGGCTTCACCGTGCTGCAGATGCTCAAGCTGCTGGAGGGATTCGATCTTTCCAGACTGGGCTACGACCATCCCGACTATGTGCATCTGCTGATCGAGGCGAAAAAGCTGGCCTTCGCCGACCGTGCCCGCTTCTACGCCGATCCGGACTTCCATCGGGCACCGCTGAGCGAACTGCTCTCCAACGGCTACGCCGCCCAGCGTCGCGCACTGATCGATCCGGACCGCGCGGCGGTCAGCGTCGATCCCGGGAATCCGGCGCTGGACGCGGGCGACACCGTGTACCTGACCACCGCCGACCGCAGCGGGATGATGGTGTCGCTGATCCAGTCCAACTTCCGCGGGATGGGCTCGGGGATGGCGCCGCCGGGCCTCGGCTTCGTGTTCCAGAACCGCGGCGAGCAGTTCGTGCTCAAGCCCGGTCACCCCAATGGCTTTGCCCCGCGCAAGCGACCCTTCCACACCATCATTCCGGCCTTCATCACGCGCGACGGCAAACCCTGGATCAGCTTCGGGGTGATGGGCGCGGCGATGCAGCCGCAGGGACATGTGCAGATCGTGGTCAATCTGCTCGACTTCGGAATGAACCTGCAGGAAGCGGGCGACGCGCCGCGGATCCATCATCAGGGTTCGACCGAGCCCGCCGGGCAAAATGACCCTATGAGCGACGGCGGGGTGGTGAACCTGGAAAGCGGCTTCAGCGACCACACCGTGCGCGAACTGCTGCGCCGCGGCCACCGACTGGAAGTCGCGCAGGGTCCCTTTGGCGGCTACCAGGCGATCATGCGCGATCCAGAATCGAAGGTTTACACTGGCGCCAGCGAATCGCGCAAGGATGGTCACGCGGCTGGCTACTAGTGGAGCAAGGCATAGCTTTGCCTATG
>JAGRJL010000496.1 GCA_020442775.1 Lysobacterales bacterium
CCAGCGGTTCCCACCAGAACCCAACCCCACATCAAACCCCGCATTCCAGCGGGGTTTTTTGTGCCTGCTGATTCCAGGGCGTCCCATTGCAGCGCAGAATCCTCAGGGGTGATTCTCCGGGTGAAGGTGCTCCGAATGGGCGAGCCGGCGTCGCCTGCAAGTGATGACAGCCTCAGAGCCCTGGCTGCCGGCACCCGGCGTTCAGTGGCGCGCCGTCGGCGTCCGGATCCGGTGCGTGCGCGCAATGGCAGGCGTTCGCTCTACTGATGGCTCATAGCGCCAGACTTGCCGTCAGCAAACGTCCGTTGCGGTTGCCCAGCAGGATCAATTGGCCGTCCTTGACGGCTGCACTGGTGGCCCAGGGGGGCAGATCGTCGCGCACGACTTGCCAGGCGCCCTTGTCGAAGCTGGCGATCAAGCCGTTGGGGTTGGCCCCTACCAGCACCCACTCGTCCTTGCCGCTGACGGTTCGCGGCGGCTTGGTGAAGTCGAGCTTGGCGCGATCACTGAACAGCGCCACCGGTTCGCGGCTGGCGTCGGTCGCCCAGAGCAGGCGCCAATTCCCGGTGGAGGCGTCCTTCCACAGGGTCCCGCCCTCAGCGATGATCGGGCCAGCCGAAGGACAGCCGCCCAATTTCCAGATCGGCGGACTGGTGGGCTGTGGTTCGCTCAATGCGCCAATCGTGCCGCTGATGCGGGAAATGTCCCGATAGCCGTCCTCACTGACGTTGCGAAAGGCGATGTCGCAATGGCCGGCCTCGTCAAAGGCGATAAATGGCCGACAGCAACCGCACACGGTCGTTTCCTGGTTGGCCGTGAGATTGCGCTCTTCGACCTTGCCCTCGCTGACGCTGGCGAGGTAGAGGTTGGCCGGTTCTTCCATCCCTTCAGGCGCGGTGCGCGCATCCAGCCAGATCGCATGAGCAACCCCGTCAGGCGAAAAGGCGATCGATGGCATTGTTCTGGCAGCGTGCTTGTCGTCCTGATTGAGCTTGACCGGCGCCTGGAATTGCCGCCCAAAGTCGCTGCCCACGGCGAGCATGATGTCGCCAGTCGCGGCGGTCCAGGCGACTGCCACCGAACCATCGGGCGCCACCGCGATGCTCGGCCGGGCCTCGTCACCGACGTAGGGGTTGAGCGGATTCCGATTGATCTTCAGCGGCGCCGAGAAGCTGCCGTCGGCCTGCTCTCTCGCTGCGTACAAACCGGTTGAATCCGAACCCTTCTGGACCCAGACCAGCAACAGACTGCCGTCGGCTTGAACCAGCAACTGGGATTGATGGATTCCCTGTGTATCGGTCAGGAAGGCGAAGCGGCCGTCGGTTGCGGCTGCTGGCTGCGACTCGGCGGACACGGCTGCCGATCCGAGCAGCGCCAGGATCAGAGCCAGAATGGCGACTGGTTTGGACATCATCGAACTCCCGTTGGCCTACGGCCAGCAAGACCGAAGCTGGCCGCTCCGGTGCGCAACGCCACCTCAGCAACCTATAGGATTGATTCGCAAAGTCCATAGGCCGTCAGTGATGGCGGGCCAGCGATCCGGGTATCGATTCGTAGCCGCTACGCTGACCCCAGCCGCGGATCATTTCTGTCCTTCATGACGTAGAAGGCGGCTTTCAGCCTCGAACAGATCTGGAAGTAGATTGCCGAAAACACTCGCCCCTGCTTCCTTCGAAGTTTCACCATCAATGAGTAGGCTTCCACATGACCTGAGACGACCGGCCCCTTTAGGTGTTGCTCGGCGAGCGGCAGGTTCGGCTCCCACTGGTCATCCAGATAGATTCTGGCCAGCCCGATGTGCGCCGCGGGATCGTCCACTTCCTCCAGGATCGCGGAATAGATCTCCTGTGCTGACGCCAGATCGCGTTCGACGCCCTTGCCGAAGAAGTGCATTCTGGCCAGACCGAAACATGCCGCCAGAGCGCCGACCGATTCTGCGGCCAGTTGATAACAGTACTTCGCCTTGCTGAAATCGACTTCGATACCGTCGCCGCCGAATTCGTAGATGGCGCCGGCCAGCGCGTGCGCATGCGCGTCGCCCTTGTCCAACATCGGCTCCAGCAGTGCCAGCGCGGCGGCGGCCTTGCCGTCTAGCCACAGGTCCAGCGAACGCTGGTAGCGCGCCGGTTCCTGATCCGGAAACTTCAATACGCTGATGAGAGTGCGCTCATTTTGCAGTCGAGTGCCGGCGGTGAGGGTACAGCCACGCGGCGATTCGGGTTTCGGCTCCGGCCCGCTGCCTAGCAGACGACATGCTAGAGAATTTCACGCAGAAGGCGGTTGGGGTCGTCAGGCAATGCGCCATTGAAGGCGAGAACGCCGTCCCGAAACACGATCAGGTTTGGAAGTCTGGTAGCCGCGTACTTCTTGCAGAAGGCACCGTCCGGGTCCAGATAAACCGGCGCAAGCAGCGTCTGATTGTTGATCGAATCCTCCACGGTTCCCCATTCTTCCTGCAAATTGACTGCGATCACTCTCGCCCGATCTCCCCACTGCTCCACGATCTCGTTGATGCGGTCAAACACCGGGCGATTGCTGCGATTCCATGTTGTCCAGACGATCACCACGACGCTGCCCTGCTGCAGCTCCAACTCCGACAGATTCTCACCATCCAGACCCACCAGCTCGACCCCCTGCCCGAATGCGACCGATCCGATCAGGAGCATGCATGCCACTGCGGTGAGTCGGAGCAATCGGTCAATGTGCGCAAGAGCCTTGGCAGCGTTCAGCATGACATTCTCCCGGTCGGCGGGAAACGAGCTACTCGAGCAAACCGGCTCAGCATGTCGGAAGCCTGGCGTGGGACGATTGCCGGTAGTCCCCCCCTGAATCTACTCGCAGTTCGGCCACAAGGAAACTGCAGCAGCCGGGTCGATTGTGGATGGCGATCGCGGGCGACAGGGAGCGGAAGTTGCCGGCCAGGAAACAGACGTGCCTTACTCACGCCAGTGCTTGGCGCCCAGGAAGATCAGGCGCAGCTGTCGGACGAAGTTCGCCACCATTTCCTGCTCCTGCACCGGCTGTCCGCGGGGGAGATCGAGAATGTCCGAGGCGGCGTTGAGCATGGTGGTCACCACCAGACCGCAGATCATCTGCAGACTGGCGCTGGACAGATCCGGCATGACCCCAAGCGCGCGCAGGTCCTGGGCCATCTCCGAAGCAAAATGCCCGTCTTCGGTACGAATCGCGTTGCGCAGAATGCGCGATCCCCCGGCGCGCTCGGCGGCGATAAAGCGGAATACCAGCGCCCGCTCCTCTACGTAGCGCTTGTAGATCAGCACCGAGCCGCGAATCATGTCGGTAGGCGGAATCCCATCACGACGGGCCTCACGCAGCAGCCGGCGCAGGGTCACCCCGCCCATCTCCACCAGCGCCAGACCGAGTTCGTCCAGATCGCGGAAGTGGCGATAGAAGGCCGCCGGCACTACCCCGGCCTCGCGCGCGATTTCGCGCAGGCTCAGCGAAGTGTAGCTGCGCCCGCGCCCGATCAACGCCAGCGCCCCGTCGATCAGACGCTGCCGGGTTCGCTCCTTGCGCTCGGTGCGGGAAATGGGTCCTTCGCTCTCGGCTCTGGACAGTGGTGCGCTGGCCGCCAATCTGCTCTCCGCCGGCTGCCGCCGGGCTCTTTGACTGGCCGTCAGTATAGGCTGATGCATGGATCAGCGCTGTGGAGTAGTAATTCTAGAAATATTGAGTGAACATATGTTCACCTAAAGACACAGGGCCGATGATGGACCGCTCCCCTTCCGCGTCCAGTTCGAGAGCAGACGGCGCGCCCCTCCGCGGACGGATTGCCAGGCTTTGGCGCCACCCTTTGCTCGCGCCGCTCAACGACGGTGCCGCCTGGGAGCGTGCGGCTCAGCTGCTGCGTGCCGATTTCTCCCTGACTGAGGTGCGCGCGACCGTGGTCGGGGTCGAGCAGCACCTGCCAGATCTGACAAGCCTGTGGCTGCGCCCCAATCGGCGCTTTCGCGGATTCCTTCCGGGCCAGCACCTGGCGCTGACGCTCAACGTCGATGGCGCTCGCCAGTCCCGCTGCTTCAGTCTGTCACAGGCGCCGAGGGCAGACGGTCTGCTGCGGCTGACCATCAAACGCCAGCCCCAGGGCGTGGTTTCAGCCGCGGCTCACGCGCTGAAAGTGGGTCAGACCGTGGGGCTAAGTCAGGCGCAGGGCCGTTTCGCAGCGCGGCCCGGCGATCAGCCGCTGCTGTTGATCAGCGCGGGCAGCGGGGTGACCCCGATGATCGCCATCGTGCAGGGACTAGTCGTGAAGCAGCCTCAGCGATCGCTGACGCTGATCCACTGTGGCAACAGCAGCAGCGGAATCGCCTGCGCGGATGAGCTCAACGATCTGGCGCGGCAGTGGCCCGGACTGGAGCTGATCCTGCATGACTCGGCCTGCTCAGGGCGCCTCAATCCGGCGCAGATCGCCGCCTATGTGCCGGACTGGCAACAGCGGGAGGCGCTGGCCTGCGGGCCGTCCGCCTTCATGGCCATGGTCGAGCAGCGCTACGCCGGTCGCCTCGCACAGCTGCAGCAGGAGCGCTTCGGCTTCGTCGCAGCACCTGTAGACCCCGATGCTCCACAACACAAGGTACGCTTTGGCGATCCGGAACAAGTGTTCACCGCTGCCGCGGGCCAAAGTCTGCTTAACGCCGCGATCGCCGCCGGACTGCAGCCGCGCCATGGCTGCGGCAAGGGGATCTGCCGCAGCTGTCAGTGCCGCAAGCGCAGCGGCAGCGTGCGCAATTTGCTGACCAACGCCATTTCGGGCAACGGAGAAGAGCTGATCCAGCTGTGCATCTCCACCCCGCTGAGCGCGCTTGATCTGGACCCCCAACCTCAAGGCACCAACCGATGAACTGCAAGACTCGTCTGGATCCCGCCTCCCTCGACGCGCTGGCCCATGACCTGGATCAGCTCCGGCTGGCGATCAATTCGCAAGTGGGAGAACGCGATGCCCGCCACATCTGCCGGGTACGCGGCACCGCCCAGGCTGCCGCGATCTCCGGTCGCGGGCTATTGATGTTCGGCTTCGGGCCAGTCAGCTGGGTGCTCGGGGTGCTCAGCCTGGCCACCGCCAAGATCGTCGAGAACATGGAGGTGGGGCACAACGTGATGCACGGTCAGTACGACTGGATGAACGATCCGACCCTGAACTCACAGAGCTACGAATGGGACATCGTTTGCGACGGTGACCACTGGCGCCATTCGCATAACGTCCAGCACCACGACCACACCAACATCGTTGGCAAGGACCACGACTACGGCTACGGGATGCTGCGGCTCACCGAGAGTCAGCGCTGGAGCCCGTGGAACCTGCTGCAGCCGCTTTGGTACCTGCTGCTGGCGATCAATTTCCAGTGGGGTGTGGCGATCCACGACATCAAGATCGGACGCTATCTGAAGCGTCGCATGGGCAAGGAGGAATTCCGCCAGCGGATGCGCCCCTTCCTGCGCAAGGCTGGCCGTCAGCTGTTCAAGGACTATGTGCTGTTTCCCGCGCTGGCCTTCTGGCAATGGCCGAGGGTGCTGCTGGGCAATCTGCTGGCCAATCTGATTCGCAACCTGTGGACCAACGCGATCATCTTCTGCGGCCACTTCACCACCGATGCACACACCTACAGCCGCGAAGAGGTGCGCAATGAATCGCGCGGGCAGTGGTATCTGCGTCAGATCCAGGGCTCGAGCAATCTTGAGGGCGGCCGCTGGTTTCACTTGTTGAGCGGGCATTTGTCGCACCAGATCGAGCACCATCTGTTCCCCGACCTGCCCGCGCCCCGCTACGCCGAAATCGCCCCGCAGGTGCGCGAGATCTGCGCGCGCTATGGCATCCACTACAACACCGGCAGCTTCTGGAAGCAGTACTGGGGCGTGTTGCTGCGGATGGCACGGCATTCGCTGCCGACCCGACCGCGGTTGGCTGCTCAGGGCAGCTAGGGCTCAATGATGGCGAGCACCTCATCGTTCAACGCAGCGCCTGGAGACGCGCAGCCCGCCAACTTCCGCCGGTCGGACCTGCGCGCAGCGGCCGCGTTGGGGATCGAGGCCGCGCGCGGCATTACCTCGCTGGTGGAAGGGGTGCACCAGGCCGTCCACAGTCAATTGGGACTGGGATCTGGAGACGCCAGCCAACCAACTCGCGGCTTGAGCGGCGCTATCTACCGAACCATTCACGGCGTCATGGCCGGCGTGGGCGGCGGCCTGGACCTCATCTTCAGGCTGATCGGCGAGGGCCGGCCCGAGGTGGTGGAGTCAACTCCGCGCCTGGCCTGGCTGGGCGTGATCAATGGGGTGATCGGTGATCATCTGCACGCCACCAGCAACGCGCTGGCGCTGCCGATGAGCCTGCATCCGGCGAAGCGCGAAGCGGGTGAGTCGGGCAGGCCGGTCGCCGGCAAGCGGATCGCCCTGTTCATACACGGACTGTGCATGAGTGACCAGCACTGGCGCGCATCGGCGCCGGAAATGGTTGACTACGGCGTGGCCCTGCAGAACCTTGGCTACACGCCGCTCTAT
>JAGRJL010000034.1 GCA_020442775.1 Lysobacterales bacterium
CACCCGCCGAAGTGCTCGGCACGAATCATTCTACGCCTTGCTCGAAGCAGGAGAAGGCGAGCGGCCGCGGCGCCTCGGCGCTAGAAGGGCTTGACCACTACCATCACCACAATCCCGATCAGCATGATGACCGGAACCTCGTTGAACCAGCGATACCAGAGCTGCGAGTGCCGGTTTCGACCTTGCGCAAAGGCGCGAACCAGTCGTGCGCACCAGTGGTGGTAGGCCAGCAGGGCCAGCACCAGGGTCAGCTTCAGGTGCAGCCAGCCCTGGCTCAGATAACCCTCCACGTGAGTGACCCACCAGCCCAGCAGCGCAATCCCAAAGCCCAATGCCAGCAATCCGCCGAGATTGGTGATCGCCAGCAACCGTCGCTCCATCACCTTGAAGCGCTCGTGACTCAATTCGTCGTCGGTCTGGCTGTGGTAGACAAACAACCGGGGTAGATAAAACAGCCCCGCAAACCAGGCCACCACAAAAACGATATGAAAGGCTTTCAACCAGAGCATCGGCTTTCCCTGTCCGCAAGATCGTTCCGCTGCAGCACGCCGTGGGCACCCAATGGTACTTTGGTGCGCTAGCGTGATCGTCGCCAATGACGATAATCGCTCTCAGCGAGCGCGCCAGTGGCAATCATGCTGATCTGATCGCTGCCGTGGTCGCTTCAAAGCATAGTCCCTTTTTCGCCGCACTACCGACGAGGATCGTATGACCGAGGCCGTGTTTGTCCCCAGCGCCGAGCGCAAAGAGGCTGCCAATCTCAGTCGCTTCATCAAGTTTGTCGGCGAGCGCAGCGGCGGACAGATCAACGACTACGACGATCTCTATGAATACTCGGTCAAGCACGCGCCCCAGTTCTGGCAAGCAGTCTGGGAGTTCTGCGGCATACGCGGCAGTGGCGAACTGGAGCCCGCGGTGGTTGACCTGGAGCGGATGCCAGGCGCCCGGTGGTTCCCCCACACCCGATTGAATTTTGCTCAGAACCTGCTGCGCTATCGCGACGAGCGGGCCGCAATCGTGTTTCGCAGCGAGTCGGGCCAACGCAGCGAGTACAGCTACGCGCAGCTGCATGAGCAGGTCGCCAAAACCGCAGCGGCCATGCGCGAACTGGGCATCAGCAGCGGGGATCGGGTGGCCGGTTTCATGCCCAATATTCCCGAGACGGTGATCGCGATGCTTGCCGCCACCAGTGTGGGAGCGGTCTGGTCATCGTGCTCTCCGGATTTCGGCATCCAGGGCGTGCTCGATCGCTTCGGCCAGATCGAGCCCAAGCTGCTGATTGCTGCAGCCGGGTACAGCTATGGCGGCAAGACCTTCGACTGCCGCGCCAAGCTTGCCGAGATCGCCCAGGCGATTCCATCGCTGGAGGGCGTGGTGGTCACCGCCTTCGACGGCAGCAATGAAAACCTGGAAGGGATTCGAAATGCGCGCAGCTGGGAGCAATTCCAGGGTGCCGGACCGGTACCGACGCTGAGCTTTGAGCCGGTCAGCTTCGATCACCCGCTCTACATCATGTATTCCTCCGGCACCACCGGCGTTCCCAAATGCATCGTGCACTCGGTAGGCGGGACCCTGATCCAGCATCTGAAGGAACACGTGCTGCACACCGACCTAAAGCGCGAGGACCGGATTTTCTACTACACCACCTGCGGCTGGA
>JAGRJL010000497.1 GCA_020442775.1 Lysobacterales bacterium
TCGCCCAGTTGCGCGCCAGATTCGCGCCGGAAATCTTCTTGATCCTCGATAGTGGCTGGGTCTCGATCTCGCCGAACCTTGAAAAATCCACCTTGGGCCAGGGCAGCAGTTGGAGACCACCCAGCCCGCCCGCCGCCGCCGCCGGCGCCGGTGCGGCGAGCGCGCCCTTGACGAAGGCATTGACGTCTTCGCGAGTGATCCGCCCCTTGCGGCCGCTTCCGGATACCCGGCCAAGGTCCACTCCCAGTTCGCGCGCATAGCGGCGAATGCCCGGCGAGGCATGGGCTGGGTTGGTTCCCGCCGCAGGCGCGGCGGGTACCGGCGGCGCAGCAGGAATCGCGACTGGAGCTGGAGCTGCGACCGCCGCCGGCGCAGAAGGCGCGGCAGCAGGTGCCGCCGCGGCTTTGCCCGGCTGACTGGCGTCAGCACTTCTGATCGTGGCCACCAGGCTGCCCTCGGCGAGAGAGTCGCCAACCTTGACCGCCAGTGACTCAATGACCCCGGCAGCCGGAGACGGGACTTCCATAGTCGCCTTGTCCGATTCCAGCGTCACCAGGCCCTGATCAGCCTTGACCTGATCGCCGACGGCAACCAGCAGTTCGATAACCGGCACATCCTTGTAGTCGCCGATGTCGGGGACCTTGGCTTCAATCAGCGCAGCGCCGCCGGCAGATGTCGAGTCAGCCGGTGCCGGGGATGGAGTGGCGGCCGCGGGAGCCGCTGCTGGGTCGGCGTCTCCTGACGACTCGGCGCCCTGCTCCTCGATCAGCGCGACCAGCGCGCCTTCGGAAAGGCTGTCGCCTACCTTGACCTTGATTTCTCGGACCACGCCAGCAAAGGGGGCGGGCACTTCCATGGTTGCCTTGTCCGACTCCAGCGTCACCAGACCCTGGTCCAGCTTGACCTGATCACCGACGGCGACGAGCACCTCAATGACCGGCACCTGATCGAAATCACCGATGTCTGGAACCTTCGCTTCGCGGATCTGTGCCACTGGTCCTCCCATTCCTTAGGTGCACGCATCGCGCATTGTCGCCGACCGCGCAGCAAAGGGCCAATCCCCGAGGACAATTGCGAAGCATCGGTGAAAAGCACTGGAGCGGCTTAGGGTGCTGGCGCGCGGGGCGCTCGAAGGCGCTCGTCTGGAGGCCAGCTCGGGTTCTCCGGCACCCAGACTCTGCAAACAAAAACGGCGCGTCCCATCCGTGGGACACGCCGTTTGGTCTTGCAAGATCCGGCCGGCGTACCGGCCGGTGCGGCAACGCGACAAACCTCAAGGGGAGGGAGGGGCCGGTCGCGAGCGCCGCAAAACTACTTGGCCGCCTTGACCGCCTTCTTCACCGCGCCGTTGGCGCTTTCGAAGTTGACCTTGGCCAGTTCGCCCAGCGCTTCGTTGGTCTTGACCACGATGCCGAAGATTTCCTGGCTGGTGGAGTACAGCTTTTCGCCGGAATCCTTGACCATCGAGACGCTCTTGGGCAGCAGGGTCTTGAAGGCTTCGGCGTCACGCGCTTCGGAAGCCATGGTGAACAGCTCGGAAGCGGCGCTGAAGCGGTCTTCCATGGTCTTGAGCTGCACGTCGAGCACCTTCTCGACGCCTTCGGAGGCGATCGCGTTGGCCTTCAACAGGGTCTCGGCAGCTTGCTTGCCAAAGCTCAGGAACTGATTGCTAACTTGCTCAAACATGGTGGTGCTCTCCCAGCGGATGTCTTTGTTGCGGTGCAGCATAACCCGGCTTATGTTGCGGTGCAACAAAAGAATGATGACGGTTGGCGGTCATTCAGATTGTCAGTCGAAAACCGCAGATGCGCCGCTGACGGACGCCCTGCTGCTCTGGAAAGAAGAAATTTCTGTGGACGGCGGCTGCTGCCTGTGGCATTGTGCGCGCCCCACGTGGCTATGTAGCTCAGCCGGTTAGAGCGCGGCACTCATAATGCTGAGGTCGGTGGTTCGA
>JAGRJL010000498.1 GCA_020442775.1 Lysobacterales bacterium
GCGCCAGCTGATGCTGGATCGCCAGGGCGCCGGCGGTCACCATCGCCGGCATCGCCGCCTGCAGCACGCCGGCGGCCAGGACCAACCGATCGGCGCCAACAGCGCTCAGCAGCAGCCAGGCCAGCAGCGGCGAAATCAGCATTTTCAGCAGCAAGCCCACCAGCAGCGGGGGAAGTTCTTCGCGCGGCGGTACCACGTGAAAGCTCAATCCCACCGCAAACAGCGCCAGCGGCACCAGCAGGCTGGCCACCCGGTCAAGGAAAGTCCCCAGCCAGATAGGATGGGGCAACGGCAGCAGCGCCAGCATCAGCGCAATGAAGGCGGGCGAACTGACCACCCGGCGGAACACGCTGAGCGGGTTAGGTCGCGGCGCGCCGCTGTAAATCGCCACCGCGCTCAATCCACCGACCGAGAGCAGGATGAAGGTCCCCAGCTGGTCGTAGACCACCGCCGCCGCCAGCGCAGGCTTGCCCAGCAGGCCCTGGACCATCGGGTATCCAAGGAAGGCCGTATTGCCGAGCATCAGGGTCAACGCCAGACAACCTTCAACGCCGCGAGACCAGCCGAAGCGCCGTGAGAGAACCACCGCCCAGGCCCAGCCAAGCCCGCCCAGGGCCCAGGCAACCAGCACCAGCGCCAGCAGCGACAGCTCCCACTGCAGCCGGGTGACGGCCTGAAACACCAGCGCCGGCAGGCAGATTTGCAGAACCAGCCGGTTCAGGGTGTCGGCCGCATTGTCCGGCAACAGGCTCAGGCGCCGGCTGATCAACCCCAGGCCGAACATGCCCACTATCAGGATCAGGGAATCGATCAACATGCCGGCCAGCGGATTTCTCAGGCTCTGAGACGGGAGCGCAACACTCTAACCGCTCGCAACGAAATCGCGGAGAGCCAATGAAACCGACAACGCTGATGCAGTCTCCCTGGATTCCCCGATTCTGGATCGCGCTGGCGGTCCTGTGCTGGCTGCTCCCCGATTCGGCGGCGCAACATTGGGGTCTGCTGGCACAATCGTGGTACTGGCTGTTGCTCGCCCTGCTTTGCCAACGCTGGCAGAAGTTCGGCGGCTGCGGCGCGCGCAGACCCAGCGCCCATCGGCGGCGCAGGCCTTCAGCGACCCGCCGGCGCGCACGCAACACCGGGCTGAGCCGAGGTCGGACTGCGGCCTGAAAGCTTGCACGGCGGCGGACCTTCGACCGTCGTTGTGGTCGCCTGAGCAGTGCGACATAAAATGTCTTGACATAGTATGTCGGACCTCTCTATGCTCGATCCATCGCTGGATTGGATCACACACAGAGGTCCCGATGCCCACCCGCAAACTCATCCCCTTGCTGAAAAAGTCGCTGCCGCCTTTGCGCCGGAAGCTGCTGCTGGATGAGATTGATCTGGCAACGGTCAGCGGCGAAGTGCCGGTGGTGGAACTGAGCTTCCCCAGTGCAGAACGCGAGTCGATTTTCGTCACCGACGCCGGGAGTCAGCTGCTGTGCATCTGCTATCTGTGGCGCGAAGACGAGGTCCGGCCAGACCGCAAGACCGAACTGCTGACGACCCTGCTGGAGCTCAATCCCAGCGTGCCGCTGTCGTCTTTCGGCGTCATCGGCCACCACTACGTGATCTTCGGCGCGCTCAGTCCCGCCGCCAACGCGGAGGACATGGCGCTGGAGCTGGCCACCCTGAGCGATAACGCGGTGGATGCCATTGCCACCCTTGCCGACTTTCTGGGGTAGCGCGATGGCCTGGTGGAATGAGGTACTTGGGCTGCTCCACGACGAATGGCGTCACCTCGGCGAATCCGGCCGGCCGACAGTGGATCCTGCAGAGTCGCTGCGCGAGGCGCAGAAGCTGCTGCATCGAACCACCCGCGAGCTGGAAGAAGCCCAGGCCAGAGCAGAGGCCGCGCGCCGTCGGCTCAGCCGCGCGCGACAGGCGATCGAGGAACTGGCGGGCAGTCCTGATGGACACCCGGGCTACCGCGATCGGCTGACTGATCTGGCTCGCACGCTGACTCGGGAATCCGAGCTGGTAGCGACCTTTGATGCCCACATCGAGCAGCTGTCCAAACTCCGCGACCGGATTGGCGAACAGCTGCGCCAACTGGACCGCGACCTGAGCATGATGGACGCCGCCAGCGGCGCTGCCGCCACTGTGGCGCAGGTCGGTGACCGCCCGAGGGCGGCGGTACGCAAGGGCAAGCCCGGCTTCCGCGGCAAGCGCCCGGATGCACTGCTGCAGACGCTGGAGCAACTGCCTCAGGAGCAGAAGAAAACGCGACGCAAGCGCGCGAAGGGCGCCAAGGATGAAGGCTGATCAACTCCCCCAGCGCTGGCGCAGCACGGCCGGAGCATTGCGCGCAGTGCAGGTTGCCTTTGACGTTTCAGAATCGGTCATGGAGGTGGTCAGACGCACCGCCTTCGAGTCGAATCTGTCCCAGCCGGACGTGGTTCGCACCATCCTCGGGCTGCCGATTTCGCGTCGCGCCAAGCGCCCGCGGCTGACCGTCAGCCTGTCCCAGGAGGATTATCAGACGCTGGGACAGCGCTACGGACTGGACCCAAAAAATGCGCTCGCGATCAAGGAGCGGGTGCTGGCCGAGCTGCTCGCCTTCGCCCAGGGTGCCGAAGGAGAGGATCAGGAACAGGACGCCGAATGAACCATCTGTTGGCGGTACACCCAACCAGTGCCATCCCGGCATCCGCCACTCATCAGCCATCGTCGATCAGAGACCAGTAATGGAAGCCTTCCTGCACAACATCAGTCATTTCCCCGGGGTCCTGCCGACCTTTGTGGTTGGCGTGCTGCTGGCCTTCTGGCTGTTGGCCATCCTCGGCATGCTCGATTTCGAGACTTTCGGCCCCGACTGGCTTGGGGGCGGTGATCTGGAACTGGAGACCGACACCGAGGGCAGCAGCGCACCCGATATCCTGGTGGCACTGGGCCTGGACCGGATGCCTTTCTCCATCGTGGTCAGCGCCCTCGCCTTCTTCTGGTGGCTGTTCAGCATGTTCGCGCAGCAGTGGCTAAGCGGGTGGCTGCCGTTACCGGGCTGGCTGCTGGGAAGCCTGATCCTGATTGGCAGCGCGCTGCTGGCACTGCCGGTGGCGGCACGGTGCCTGCGTCCCCTGCGCCCGGTCTTTGCCGTTCATCACGGCACCACCAGCGTCGATCTGGTCGGGCGCCGCTGCAAGGTGTTGACCTTGCGTGTTGACGAAAACTTCGGCCAGATTCGGGTGGAGCTGCCGGAGGGAAGCGACTACACCCTGAAAGCCTGGGCGCGGACGCCCAACCAGCTCGGCAAGGGCTCTTCAGCGCTGATCCTCAGCTATGACGAGGACAGTGATCGCTACGAAATTGAGGCCTGGGACGGCGCTTAGCCGATTCGAGCAGATCTGGTCTGGCATCGCCTGATGCCGACTAAACCCTTCTAAAGAGGAATGCGCTATGGATCAACTGGTTCTCCTGGCCGTCGCGATCGGCCTGGTCGTCATCTTCGCGCTGTTCGTCGTGGCAGTGGTGGCCAAGTTCTACCAGAAGGTGGAACAGGGCCGCGCAATGATCGTCAACACCATGCGCGCCGAGCCCGAAGTCACCTTCACCGGGCGCCTGGTCATTCCGGTGCTGCACAAGCGCGAGACCATGGATATCTCGCTGAAGACCATCGAGATCGAACGTGCCGGCAAGGAAGGGTTGATCTGCAAGGACAACATCCGCGCCGACATCAAGGTCAAGTTCTTCGTGCGGGTGAACAAGACTGCGGCAGACGTGCTCAAGGTGGCACAGAACATCGGCTGCGCCCGCGCATCAAACCAGGACACCCTGGAGAATCTGTTCAGCGCCAAGTTCTCCGAGGCGCTGAAAACGGTGGGCAAGGCGCTCGACTTCGTTGAGCTCTATCAGGCCCGTGACCGCTTTCGCGACGACATCATCGCGCAGATCGGTGACGACCTTTCCGGCTATGTGCTGGAGGATGCCGCAATCGACTTCCTCGAGCAGACCCCGCTGGAGTCGCTGGACCCGCACAACATCCTGGATGCCCAGGGCATCCGCAAGATCACCGAACTGACTGCCGAAGAAAACGTCCAGACCAA
This sequence comes from Lysobacterales bacterium, assembly GCA_020442775.1. GTDB lineage: Bacteria > Pseudomonadota > Gammaproteobacteria > Xanthomonadales > SZUA-5 > SZUA-5. The sequence continues at coordinate 4,086 of JAGRJL010000498.1, forward strand.
TGAGTTCCGCCGCAACGAAGAGATGCGGATCAAGAAAAAGGACGTGGAAACCGCCGAGGCGGTGATGGAGCTGGAGCGTCAGCAGGAGCACGCGCAGGCCAATCAGGCCCGGGAAATCGCCAGCACCCGCTCACGCGAAGAGGCCGAAGCCGCCAAGGTTGCCTCCGAGGAGCGGATGAAGTCGGAGCTGGCCCGCATCGCAGCCGACCAGGCCATCGCGGTGCAGAACGAGAACCTCAAGCGCGAAACCGAGGTTGCCGAGAAGAATCGCGAGCGCGCAGTCGCGATCGAAGAAGAGAAGGTGATCCGGGCGCGCGAGCTGGAGACGGTGGACCGCGAGCGCGAAGTGGCGCTGCAGCGGATTGAGAGCGAAAAGGCGGTTGAGGTCCAGAAGAAGGCCATCGCCGACGTGGTCCGCGAGCGCATCGTGGTCGATCGCACCGTGGCCGAGCAGGAAGAGGAGATCAAGAACGTTCGGGTGCTTTCGGATGCCGAACGCACCAAGAAGAGCGCCATCGTGATCGCTGAAGGACAGGCCGAAGAGAAGTTCATCGCCGAGGTCAAGCGGGCCCAGGCGGAAGAACAGCAGGCCAAGCACAAGGCGAACGAGGAGCTGACCCTGGCCGAGGCCAAGCTTGCGGTTGCCGGCAAGGCTGCCGAAGCCAAGAAGCGTGAGGCCGAAGGACTGGAAGCAATGGCCGCTGCGGACGGATTGGCGCAAGCCAAGGTCGCCATCGCCAAGGCCGATGCGATGGAGAAGGAAGGGCTGGTTTCGGCCAAGGTCAAGCAGGTCGATGCCGAGGCGATTCGGGCCCAGGGTGATGCCCAGGCCGAAGCGCTGCGATTGAAGATGGAAGCTGAAGCGATCGG
>JAGRJL010000499.1 GCA_020442775.1 Lysobacterales bacterium
GGGAACAGTCGGGCAGGCCGCTCCAAAGGGTCTTCTCGATCAGATGCGGATTGTTGGCGATCAGCGCATTGGCGATCTTCAGGATCCGCGGCGCGCAGCGGTAGTTGCGCTCCAGCTTGACTACCTCCAGCGACGGAAAGTCCTGGTCGAGGCGGAATAGATTGCGCGGATCGGCGCCGCGCCAGGCGTAAATCGATTGATCATCGTCACCGACCACCGCCAGCCCGCTGCCGTCGCCGGCGAGAATCCGCAGCAGGCTGTACTGAGCCGGATTGGTGTCCTGATACTCGTCCACCAACAGATGGGCGTAGCGGCTGCGCCAGCGCTCAGCCAGCTCGGGGTGATCCTCCAGCAGCCACAGCGGGCGCACGATCAGATCGTCGAAATCCACCGCGTTGAAGGCGGTCAGTCGCTCCTGGTAGGCCCCATACAGGCGCCGAACCTCGGCACCCTCGGCGGTATCGGAGGCCACTGCCTGCGGCCGCAGTCCAGCCGACTTGGCCTGATGCACCCGATGGCGCAGCTTGGCCACGGTATCGCGGCCCATCCCGGCAGGCGCCAAATCGTTGAACAACCCTTCCGAATCGCTGGAATCCAGGATCGAAAAGCCGCTGCGCAGGCCCGCGTGGGCGGCTTCGATCTGCAGCAGCTTCAGGCCCAGGGCGTGAAAGGTGCAGACACTCACCGCGGCGGCCAGTTCGCTACCGACCCGGCCGGCCAGACGCTGACGCATCTCCCGCGCCGCCTTGTTGGTGAAGGTAATCGCGGCGATCGCCGCCGGATTGACGCCCTCGGCCAGCAGGCTGGCCATCCGCTCGGTCAGGGTCTTGGTCTTGCCCGAGCCGGCGCCCGCCAGCACCAGCAGCGGACGACCGCGGCGCACCACCGCGCTGCGCTGTTCGGGATTGAGTTGCTCGAGCATGCCGGACCCTGGGACGACGGGGCGGCGGAGTGTAACCCAGCCGAACTCGGCAGCGCGGAGCCCAACCCGGTTGGGCCATCGAGAGCATCGCGGCGTAAACTAGTGGGATAGCTGGTGAGGCGAAGGCGAGTACCGTTGTTGGCGCCGGTGCCGGGCTCTATCCCCTGCACACCTGCTTGGCAAAGGCGCTGGCACCATGATGGTGCCGCTGATACGGGCCGGCGACCCGCCCAGACAAGGATGAATCGATGCTGGTCAAATTGACCCTTGCCCTCTCTGCCCTGGGCCTTCTGGGCTTCGGATTGGCGATGCTGATCGCGCCAGCGGCAATGCTGGCGCCGGTCGATCTGGCGGTAGAAACAGCCGCCGCCTACACCGAAATTCGCGCATTCTATGGTGGTCTGGAGATCGCCCTGGGTCTGGCGCTGTTCCACTGCCTCCGGCAGCCTGCGCTTCATCGCCAGGGCCTTCAGCTGAGCGCGCTGTGCTATGGCTGCGTGGCGCTGACTCGCGGCAGCAGTATGCTGATTGAAGGCAGCGGCGGCGCTTTCCTGTGGAGCGCGCTGACCCTGGAAAGCCTCTTGACCTTGGCCTGCCTGTGGGCTCTGCGCGGCCTCGCCCGTGAGCGCTAGCCCGCATTTCTCACACCTTCACTGCTGGGGCCGCCGATCTCTGCGGGATGGCACGGCCTGTTTCGGACGATCGGCCCCCGGTCGATCGGCCCGACCTCGCGAAAGGACGCTATTCGCCCCACTTTGGGTCCGCGGACTGCAGCACGCCAGGTTGTTGGCGCCGTCGCAACGGAGAGTTACAGCAAATGCCGGCTAGTGACGCCGCGGGCCGCCTCGGAGTCAATGACCTGGAGTGCCTGCGTCAGATTGGCTGGCTCGAAGCTGCACTGCCTGAGCCGCCGCGGCCGGGCGATTTCCTCGCCCGCGTGGTGGTTCACCATCGTGCCAGTCTGGAAGTCCACGATGGTCGCGAGAGCTTCAGCGCCAAACCGGTGCCGCGTTTGCGCCATGCCCTGGGCGACGCCAGCCAGCGGCCCACGGTCGGCGACTGGGTCTGGGTGCGGGCGCGGGCCGATGAATGGCACGTCATCGATCTGCTGCCGCGGCGCAGCGTGTTGATGCGCGGCGCCGCCGGCGACCGCTATGGGCGCCAGTCGCTGGCGGCCAATGTGGATCTGGTCTTGATCGTGGTCGGCGCCGACCGCGACTTCAATCTGCGCCGGATCGAGCGCTACCTGACCCTGGTTGCCGGCAGCGGTGCGCAGCCGATTGTGGTGCTGACCAAGATCGACAAGCTCGCCGAGGGTGAATTGGCGGACTTTCGAGAGGCCCTGGCCCAGACCACGGATGCACCCACGTTTTGCATCAACGCCAAGGACAGCGACAGCGTGGCGCCGCTCCTGGCCGACCTGCAGCCCGGGCAGACCGCGGTGCTGGTGGGCTCATCGGGCGCCGGCAAGAGCACCTTGACCAATCGCCTGGCCGGCGTGGATCTGCGCACCGGCGCGGTGCGCGAGCGTGACGGGCGCGGCCGCCATACCACGGTGACGCGCCAGCTGGTGCAGCTGCCCGGCGGCGCCTGTCTGATCGATACGCCCGGACTGCGCGAAATCAAGTTCACCGGCGAAGAGCCGAGCGAGACTCCGCTGTTCGACGACATCGAAGATCTTGCTGGCGGCTGTCGCTTTCGCGACTGCAGCCATCAGGAGGAGCCAGGTTGTGCGGTGCAGTCGGCAGTCGCCGAAGGCAAGCTGGACCCGCAGCGACTGGCCAGCTGGCGCAAGCTCAACGCCGAGAGCAGCCAGCGGCAGGCCGAGGCGCAGGAATTTGCGCGGCGCCAGTCGCGCAAGGCTTCGCGGCAACGGTAGGGGGCGACGCGGCCACTGTCGCGACCGATCCCGGTGGTCAAAGGCCGCCGGAAAGCCCAGAGCTTGCACGTTGCCAGCTCTGTCGCCACCATCGCCCCCCTGAACCGCTGCGGCGGTGACCCCGATCTGGAACGCCCGCAATGCATTTGTTAGCCCTTCCCCTTCTGCTGCTGACCATCTTCTGCGCCTGGCATGCAACCAAGACCGGGCGCACCTCGCCGTGGCTATGGATATTGATCATCGCGCCTGGTTTGGGTGCTGGCATCTACATCCTCACCCAGGTGTTGCCAGAGTTCTTCGGCGGTTACACCGGGCGCAAGCTCACCCGCAAGGTGGCCGACACCCTTAACCCCACCCGCGAACGCAAGCGCATCGAGACGGAGCTCAAGCGCGCTGACACCCTGGAGAATCGCCGCCAGCTGGCCGAGGAATGTCTCCGACTGGGCGACTTCGAGTACGCCGAGATGCTCTTTGCCGACGGCATGAAAGGGGTCTACGCCGATGATCCGGTGCTGCTGTACGGATTGGCCAGGGCCCAGGTGGAGCTGGGCAAGGGCGCCGCGGCGCTGGAAACGCTGGACCAGCATGACCAGTCCGATGCCCAGCACCGATCTGCCGAGACCGCGCTGCTGCGCGCGCGGGCGCTGGAGCTCAGCGAGCGCATAGAGGAGGCGCTGAGCGCCTACGAGTCGGTCGCAGACCGGATTCCCGGCGAAGAAGGCCGGGTGAGGCTGGTCAAGCTGCTGATCGCACGGGGCCGTCACGACCAGGCCCTGGAGAAGGTCAACGCGCTGCTGGAGCGGGCAGAGCTGCAGCCCAAGTACTACCGCCGCGAGCAGGCCGAGTGGCTGAGCGAAGCCCGGCAGCTGCGCAAGCAGCTGCAGAACTAGGTATCGTCAGGCATGGCCAAGCTGTACTTCTACTATTCGGCGATGAATGCCGGAAAGACCACCACCCTGCTGCAGTCCGCGCACAACTATCACGAGCGCGGAATGCGCACGCTGATCCTCACCCCCAGACTGGATAACCGCTACGGCGCCGGCAAGGTGCGCTCGCGGATCGGGCTGGAGGCCAACGGCACCATCTTCGAACGTGGCGACAATCTGCTGGAGATCACCCAGGCCGACATCGACGGCAAGGGCGCGCTGCACTGCGTGCTGGTCGATGAGGCCCAGTTTCTGTCCAAGGCCCAGGTCTGGCAGTTGTCGGAGGTGGTCGACAAGCTGCGGGTGCCGGTGCTGGCCTACGGCCTGCGCACCGATTTCCAGGGCGAGCTGTTCGAAGGCAGCCAGTATCTGCTGGCCTGGGCCGATGAACTGAGCGAGATCAAGACCATCTGCCACACCGGCAAGAAGGCCAACATGGTGGTGCGGGTGGACGAGCACGGCCGCGCGATCACCGCCGGCGCCCAAGTCGAGATCGGCGGCAACGAACGCTACGTCTCGGTCAGCCGCGCCGAGTTCAAGCGGATCTTTGAGGGGGAGGGGACGATACCGCTGAAGCAGCCGAGGCTGCTTTGAGCGAAGGGCCCAGGGACCAGAAGAGCCGATCTCGCGGATTTGTCGTCCTGGGCCCTGGGCCCTCCTCCCTGAGCCCTAGCCCGCATTATTCTTGAATGTTGGTCGCGAGGGTTTCGCAGGCCCGCTGTGGTGCGGTTCGCGGACCTTAAGATCGACGAAGGCGTACTTGACCGTACGTCGAGTCGATAGCAGGGAGCAAACCGCGCCGCAGCGGGCCTGCGCAAGCCGCAGCAGAAGATTCATAAATTATGCAGCTAGCTTCTCAGCCCCACCCCGCGCTCCAGCAGCTGCCAGGCGATCACGCCCAGCACCACCGCGAACAGGGTGATCATGCACAGGGCCAGCCTCACCGAAACGTCGGACACCCCGAGAATGCCGTAGCGGAAGGCGTTGACCATGTACAGGATGGGGTTGGCCAGCGACACCTTCTGCCAGAACTCGGG
>JAGRJL010000500.1:0-1652 GCA_020442775.1 Lysobacterales bacterium
CCTCGTACTTGACTGCCTCGCCATCCAGCGGAATCTCAATGACCGCGTTGATGTCGTTAGGCACGTCCTGTCCCGACGAAACCAGATCCAGCCCCATGGTGCACTCCAGCAATCCCAATCGCCTAAGTGTAGCGGGAGCGGACCCCAACTGCGCGAGGCCGAGAGTTCGACTATGGTATCGGTGTAGTCTCGGCCGGTCGCGCCACTGCCAGAGGGTGCTCATCCAGCGCGATCTTCAGGGGCAGTCGCAGGCGCCTCTGTTCGCCGTCGACCGCCACCTGCAGCCGTCGATTGCGTCGCCCACGGAGTGCATGCAGCTCAAAGCCATTGGCCTGATGGACTGCCAGGGTTGGCTCTGCGTGTGCCTTTCCCAGACGCAGATGCAGGGCTGCGCGCAGCAGTTCCCAGCGTGATTGGGCAGCGCTGGACATCAGGGTCAGCGACTGGTGATCGGTATCCAGTCCCAACTCCTGCCGCTGGAGGGGGCTGCGAATGACGGTGAGGGCTGCGGCCTCGAGCTTCTGCGAGTCATGCGGCCCATGCAGCTGCAGTCGCAGCCTGGGCTGTGGTCGCAACAGGCCCTTGAGGGTCGACCATGCCACCACCCAGCGGCTGCGGCCCAGTTCGCGCATGTCACGTTCGCGCTCGCGGAGCAGGCGCGAATGCAGGCCCAGGCTGAGGTTGAGCACAAATGGGTGTCCGTTGACGCTCGCCAGATGGACCGTTTCAATTCCACTGCTGGCCAGCGCCTGAACCGCGCCTTCCAATGCGACCGGCATCCCCAATTCCCGGGCGAAGTAGTTGTAGGTACCGCCGGGCAGCACACCCAGTGGAATCTGCAGCTCCAGCGCCAGGCGGGCGGCCAGATTCACCGTGCCATCACCGCCGTGGGCGACCAGGATTGCGCCGCGTTCTAGGGCGTCATTTGCAGCCTTGTTCATGGTTCGCGTCAGCGCGCGCGGGCTGCGTACCACCCGCAGCTCGGCTTTGGGGTTGGACTTTGCCAGCAGCTGATCCAGAGCTGGCTGTCCCTGGCCGGAACCGGCGCGCTGATTGCTGACGACGATCCATCGACGTTGATCTGCGTTTTGTTCAGCCATACGTTGTCCGATCGGAGGCAGGTCCCAAGGGCAAGAGCAGATCCCGTGCCACCGATGGCGCCGGTGGGCATGGCCCCAATTGAAGCGACGAGTTCGCGCAAATTGCAAGGTTGCTGCAGGTCTCGTCCGGGCGATTGGCAATGCCTACTCGCCGTAGTGAGCGTGCCATGGTTAGAGCCGTGCCCTGTGGAGGCTCGGTGCCGCTGCGATTAACATCACCGCTAGCGCCCGCTGGAAGCCAATCTTGTCCACCTTGATCCATGATTCTGCGCTCGAGGCGCTCGCCTACCCCTTCGACACGGGTCGGCTTGAATGGGCGGAGGGCGGCCAAACGCTGTTTCTGGGGGCCCGAATCGGGCCGTCCATGGTCGGTCGGGCACCCGGTCGGTTCGTGCAGTGGTTCAAGCCCAGCTTTGATCTGGTAGTACAGGCTGGCTGGATTGCGGAGCAGGAACCAGCAGAACGCTTTCCGCTGGTGCTGCTATTGCCGCCGCGGCAGCGCGAACATGCTCGCGCGCTCTATGTCCATGCGGTTGACCGGCTGGCACCCGA
>JAGRJL010000500.1:1734-2605 GCA_020442775.1 Lysobacterales bacterium
TCAGCAAGCGCAAGTGCAGGGTGCTGTTGAGCACTCCGGAATCGATCATGAATCCGGGCGTGGCCGAGCAGTGGCGGGAATTGGACCGACCGTCCCGGGTCGGCAAGAGCGACTTGCTCTCGCGCCCGGGGGTCTTCGCCTGGGATCGGGTGGATCCGGGCTCTCGTCTGCTCAGCGAGCATCTGCCGGCAGATCTGCAGGGTGACGCAGCTGATCTGGGCGCCGGCTATGGCTATCTGTCGGCCCAGCTGCTGCGGCGCTGTCCGGGACTTCGCGCGGTCGATCTGTACGAGGCCGATCAGCGGGCGCTGGATCTGGCGCGCCAGAATCTGGGGGAAGTCGCGGGTGCCGCCGCGCTGGACTTCTACTGGCACGACGTTTGCGCCGGCTTGCCCAAAAAATATGACTGCATCGTCAGCAATCCGCCCTTTCACGCGCACACCGGTGAGGATCGCCCGGATCTGGGCAGGACATTCCTGCGTCAGGCAGGGATCGCGTTGCGCCCCGGAGGTCGGCTTTTGCTGGTGGCCAATCGCCATCTGCCCTATGAAGCGACCCTTTCCAAGGGGTTTTCCAAAGTTCGGCAGATGGCGCAGGCGCAAGGCTTCAAGGTCATCGAGGCGATCAGGGGTGCGGGCGATGTCTAAGCGTTGGGTGGTTGAAGCCCGGGTTGCAGCTACCGCGGACCAAGGGGGCCGTCGATGAGGCTGGTACGACTGATTGCGAATCTGGGCTATGGCAGCCGCAAGGAAGTGATGGGGCTGTTTCGCTACGGACACATCACCGACTCCCAGGGCGAGGTGCTTTACAGCGATGATCAGATCGAGCACAGCGAAATCCGGATTGACGGCGAGCCGCTGGATCCGCCTCC
>JAGRJL010000501.1 GCA_020442775.1 Lysobacterales bacterium
TCCGACGCGGTCTCCGACTGGCCGCTGCTGAACGCGCTGCTCAACACCGCTGGCGGCGCGACCTGGGTCAGCCTGCATCACGGCGGCGGGGTAGGGATGGGCTACAGCCAGCATTCCGGGGTGGTGATCGTCGCTGACGGCACTGAGGCGGCGGCCAAGCGCCTGGCGCGGGTGCTGTGGAATGATCCGGGTACCGGGGTCATGCGTCACGCCGATGCCGGCTACGAAATTGCCCGCCAGTGTGCGCGCGAGCAGGGACTCAAACTGCCGATGCTCTGAGCGTACCGTTGGCCCAGTGGGCGACTCAGGCCAGCGCGGCGCTGGTCGCCCTGTCCAGCTGTTCGCCCAGCCGTTTCAGCAGCGGCCCGATCCGGTCACGCAGGGTCTGATAGCAGCGGGCGAAGGCGCGTTCGGCGTCGTGGACCGAGGCGGTAACCGTCGCCGGATCGTCGATCGGCCAAAAGGTCCGCTGGCAGCGGCCGCGGAACTGCGGATAGCTCGGCGCTGCGTCGGCTGACCATAGCCCGATCACCAGATCGAACTCCGGCGCCCGCTCGCCGACAAATTCTTCCCAGGACTTGCTGCTCAATCCGTCGGTGGCGTGACCGGCCAGTTCCAGTTGCTTGAGCGCATAGCGATTGACCCGTCCCAGCGGCTGACTGCCCGCGCTGAGCGCCTGGAAGCGCCCTTCGCCCAAGTCGTTGGTCAGGGTCTCGGCAATCAGGCCGCGCGCAGCGTTGCCCGGACTGAGAAAGAGGATGCGTACCGGACGCAGGCGGATACGGGTAGCGGGAGTCGCGCGCTGCTCGCTGCTGGTCGGGGTCGTTGACGGCGGCTTCGGCTTCACCTGCGCGCTCGGCGGGTTTTGCGGTGGCGCAGGTGCTGGTGCGATTTCCGTAGCCTTGTTCGGCCGGCTGATGGGTTCTGTGGTTGGGGTTGGCGCAGGCTGCGGCGCTGAATCAAACAGAAGCTGCTGCTGCGTCGGCGCTGGGTCGCTGGCCCGGTCCGGCCCCGGCTCTTCGGTCTTTAATGCTTCGGTTGCCGGTGCCGAAGGCTTGGGTTGGGGCGCCGCTGCCGCTTTCGCCATCGGCGGTGCTGGTCGCGCGGACGGCTCCAGCCCGCAAAGATGCTTGGCGGCAAAGCGCACCAGTGCGCGGGTGGGCTCGTGATTGGCGCGATAGCGGATGAAGCGCCCGTCGGCTTCCGCATCGAGCAGTCCGGCCTGGGTCAGGGTCTTGAGGTGGAAGGATAGGGTGGCAGCGGCCACGCCCAGCTTCTCGGCGATATCGCTGGGGCAGGCGCCTTCCTGTCCAAATTCGCAGAGCAGGCGATAGATCCCCAGGCGGGTCTCCTGGCCCAGCACTGAAAGCGTCCGGATGAGCTCCTCGTTATCCATATTTCAATAATGATGGAAATATGTAATCGATGCTAGTGCTTGATTTACAGCACCTTTCTCATATTTTGCATGAACTCGAATCGTGAGCTCGGTGCAGCCGGTGGCGGCTGCTGCTGGATCTGTCCGATTCAAAACGAACGTATCCGAGGCCAACCGACGCCTGTCGCGGACCGGTGCGCGAGTCACGCGCGTGACTGACCGGCGTCCGGCACCACTGTGGGACAACCGACAGTGATACTCTGCGCACCGTTTTTTCAAACTGACCCGTTACATGCTGCGGCGACTGTCGATACGCGATCTGGCCATCATTGATCACCTGGAGCTGGTGCTGCAGCCCGGCTTTACCGTGATCACCGGTGAAACCGGTGCCGGCAAGTCGATCCTGGTGGATGCGCTGGAATTGATAGCCGGCGGCCGGGCGGAGGCGCACCTGGTGCGACCGGGCGCCGAACGCACCGAGGTCAGCGCCGAGTTTGATCTGAGCCAGCAGCCCAACGCCGAGGGCTGGCTCAAGGAACAGGAGCTCGACGACGAACAGCAGTGCCTGCTGCGGCGCACGGTGCGCGCCGAAGGCGGCTCGCGATGCTGGATCAATGGCCGCGCGGCGACGGTGCAGCAGCTCAAGTCGTTGTGCGCGATGCTGCTGGAGATCCATGGCCAGCATGAGCACCAGGCCTTGCTGGAGCGCAGTCATCAGCGCCATCTGCTCGACCAGTTCGGCGGACTGCAGCCGCAGCTGGCGCCGGTGGCGTCGGCCGCGAGAGCCATTGCCGAGCTGAATGCGGAGATCAGTCAGTCGCTCAGCGACCCCGCGGCACTCGCCGATCAGCATGCGCAGATACGTCAGCAGCGTGAGGATCTTGAGGCGCTGCAGCCTGAGCCGGAGAGACTGGCGGCACTGGACGAAGAGCAGCGTCGACTCAGCCATGCCGAAAATCTGCTGGCCGGACTGGCTCAGGTGGAGCAGTGGCTGGACGGCGACGACGCGCAGTCCGGGCGCTCGCTGCTGCTGCGCGCTGAACAGGAATTGGGCCGGCTGAGCGCCTTTGATGCCCAGCTGCAGCCGTTGGAAGCGACCCTGGAAGAAGCCCGATTGCAGATTGAGGAGGTCGCGCGCGAGGTCCGTGATCGGGCCGAAAGCGGTGAACTGGATCCCGCCCGGCTGGCCAAGGTGGAGGCAGCGCTGTCCTCGCTGCACGTGCAGGCGCGGCGCCATCGGGTGTTGCTGAGCGAACTCCCGGCAGTGTTGCAGGATCTGCAGCAGCGTGAGGCGACGCTCGCACAGAGAATTTCCCGCGCGGAGCAGTTCGATCTCGAACTGGCGCGTCTGCGCGAGGCCTACCTCAAGGTGGCGCGCGTGCTGGGCAAGGTTCGGCGGGAAGCGGCAGGCCGACTGGCGTCTGCGGTTCAGGACCTGATGGGCGAGTTGGGAATGGCCGGCGGACGCTTCGAGGTCCAGCTGAGCCCACGCCCGCCGGAGCAGGCGCATCCGCAGGGTGCGGAGCAGATTGAGTTCCTGGTCTGCGCCAACCCCGGAATGAGCCCGCAGCCGCTGCGCAAGGTCGCCTCCGGCGGCGAACTGGCGCGCATCGGACTGGCAATCAAGGTCGCAACCGTGGACGTCGACGACGTCCCGGTGCTGGTGTTCGACGAGGTGGATTCCGGTATCGGCGGCGGGACCGCAGAGATCGTGGGGCGCAAGCTGCGCCGCTTGGGAGATCGACGCCAGGTGTTTGCGGTCACCCATTTGCCCCAAGTGGCGGCCAGCGCCCATCAGCATCTGCTGGCCAGCAAGAGCAGCGACCAGGGGGCGACGGTGAGCGCGCTGGAAGTGCTGGATCAGCAGGCGCGCAATCGTGAGATCGCCCGGATGCTTGCTGGGACTGAAATCACCGATCGCTCATTGGCGCACGCCGAAGAGTTGTTGGAGCGCGCGGAAAGGGCGGAATAGGGCAGCGATGTACCCCAACTCTGCTCTGAAAGTGGCTATTTGCGCTTGGGTCGGACGTAAAGCACCAGCGAATGATCTTCCAGGGTATAGCCGTGCGCTTCGGCAATTTCCTGCTGCAGCCGCTCAATCTGCTCGTTCTTGAATTCGATCACCTTGCCGGTGTCGACGCAGACCATGTGATCGTGATGGCCCTCGCTGTCGAGCTCGTAGACCGCCTGACCCCCTTCGAAATTGTGGCGCATGACCAGTCCGGCAGCCTCGAACTGATTGAGTACCCGATAGACCGTGGCCAGGCCGATCTCGTCACCGGCGTCCAGCAGCGAGCGATAGACCTCTTCGGCGGTCATGTGTTTGGTCGCCGATTGCTCGAGGATTTCCAGGATCCGCATGCGCGGATGCGTGACCTTCAGACCTGCCTTGCGTAGATCCTGAGACTCCACTGCTACCCCGCATTCATCCACTCATTAAGCCTCAGAAGTGTATCATCCGCCCCCATTGATGGAGTTGGAGTTCGCTGTGCCACAACGCTTTCGCTTGACCCGTCCGGCCGTACTGGTAATTGCCCTGCTCAGTCTGGGATTGAGCGGCTGCGGGCTTTTCTACAAACAACCGGTGCAGCAGGGCAATGTGCTGGAACAGGATGACATCGACCTGCTCAAGCCCGGGATGAGCAAGCGTCAGGTCTCGCTGATCATTGGCACCCCGGCGATCGTCAGTCCCTTCCATCATGATCGCTGGGAGTATGTGTCCCGCTTCAAGAATTCCGACGATGAAGTGGAGCGCAAGAACTTCACCGTATTCTTCGAAAACGGCGTGCTGACCCGTCTGGAAGGTGACTATCAACCAGGTGGCACCAACACCGACAATAATCGCGAGCAGTCGGAAAGGGCGATCGCGCCGATGTCGCCAGACAAGGATTCCTGATCGAATCGGGAAGTTGGCGTGAGTTAGCGGCCGCGCTGGCGATGGGCTGCGCGCCGGCGCCGCGCCACCATCGGATCGACGGTCAGCGGCCGGTACAGTTCCACCCGGTCGCCGGCCTGCAGTTCCTGCCCTGGGTCGCAGGGTTGATTCCACACCCCGACGTTGCCCTCAAGCTCGGCAGGCGCGTTCGGGTGCTGCATAAGCCCGGACGCCTCCACTGCCTCGGCCACGGTTGCGCCGGGGATGAGCTGCAGCGACTTGCGTAGCACCGTCTCAGGCAGCGCCAACACCACTTCCACCGTAAGCTCAGTCATGCTTCTTCTCGGCAGCCTGGGCCCGCGCCACGCGGACAAAATCATCGACCATCCGATTGGCCAGGTGTTCAAATCCCCGGCGGAAGGCCTCACCCAGCAGGCGCCCGCCAAATTCGAAGCGGAGATCCAGTCCTACCCGGCAACCCTGTTCTCCGAGCGCCTTGAAGGTCCAGGCGCCGCTGAGGCTCTCCAGCGGGCCGTCGGTGAGCGAAAGCTCGATGCGCTGATCCGGCCACAGCCGGTTGTGGGTGGAAAAGGCGGTCTGCATCGGACCGACCTTGAGGTCCAGGCGGGCGTGCATGCTGTGCTCATCCTCGGCCAGCACCTCGCTGCCTTCGCACCAGTTGAACCAGCGCGGATAGTCCCGAACGTTGTTCACCAGGGCATACAGCGCTGATGCCGGCAGCGGAACGATGGCTGAACGATGGACGACCGTCACTTTGCACAATCATTTGGGTTAAGGCCGCGCATGGTGGACAATCCGCGACCCCGACTCAAGCCCGGCGGGGCGAAAGACCGCGAATACAGAGCGAATAGATGAGCAAGAAAGCCAAGGACACCAGCAAGCGCGGTCGGATCGCGGAGAACAAGCGCGCCCGCTACGAGTATGCGATCGAAGAGCGGATCGAGGCGGGCATCTCGCTGCAGGGCTGGGAGGTCAAGAGCCTGCGCGAGGGCAAGATCCAGTTCGGTGAAAGCTACGCGCTGATCCGCAATGGTGAGCTGTTTTTGTTCGGCGCCCAGATCTCGCCGCTGCTGTCGGCCTCCACCCATGTGGTGGCCGACGCCATGCGCACCCGCAAGCTGCTGCTGCATCGCGCCCAGATCGATCAGCTGATCGGCGCGGTGGAGCGCAAGGGCTATTCCCTGGTTCCCACCACGATGTACTGGAAGAACGGCAAGGTGAAGGTGGAGTTGGGACTGGGCAAGGGCAAGAAGCAGCACGACAAGCGCGAGACCGAGAAGAACCGTGACTGGGCGCGCGAGAAGGGTCGGATCATGCGCGAGAACAGTAGCGGCAAGGCGCGCTGATCGCCGGACAATTGATCGCGGTCAGTCGCCAAGTCGACGTCGCCAGGTAGATTTCCGCTTCTTCGCCAGAGTAGTCCCGCGTCTTTGCGCTCTACAATGGCCTCACAACGAACCAGCAGGACCAAGCTAATGAGCATTCCTACCCTCGATCTACAGCGCTTCCACAGCGACCGGCAGGCCTTTGTCGAGGAGTTGGGTGCGGCTTATCGGCAGTATGGCTTCCTGGGAATCCGCAATCACGGTGTGGATCCGGCGCTGATCGATCGCGCCTATGAGGTTTTCAAGGCCTTCTTCGCGCTGCCGGTGGACACCAAGATGCACTACCACCTCCCCGGAAAGGGCGGGGCGCGTGGCTATACCGGCTTCGGGATTGAAACCGCCAAGGACAGCAATCACCCGGACCTCAAGGAGTTCTGGCACGTTGGGCGGGAAATGCCCGCCGGTCATCTCTTCGAGGCCGAGATGCCGCCCAATCTGTGGCCCAGCGAGGTCGAACGCTTTTACGAGGACGGCTACGGGCTGTACCAGGCGCTGGACAACCTCGGGCGCACCATGCTCAGCGCCATCGCCCTGCATCTGGGCCTGGACGAAAACTGGTTCGACGACAAGGTCGACCACGGCAACTCGATCCTGCGGCCGATTCACTACCCGCCGATCGAGGACCCCAGCACCGAATCGGTGCGCGCCGGCCAGCACGAGGACATCAATCTGATCACCCTGCTGATCGGCTCCAGCGCGGAAGGGCTGCAGCTGTTGCGCAAGGACGGGTCATGGCTGCCGGTGACCACCCAGGGGGACGCGATCGTCTGCAATATCGGTGACATGCTGCAGCGGCTGACCAATCACGTGCTGCCCTCGACCACCCATCGGGTGATCAATCCCCCGGGGGAAAAGGCTAGTCAGCCGCGCTACTCGATTCCCTTTTTCCTGCATCCCAATCCGGACTTCGTGATCAAGACCCTGCCGCAGTGCATCAACGACGAGCGGCCCAACCGCTATCCGGAGCCGATCACTGCACAGGGCTATCTGGAGCAGCGTTTGCGCGAAATTCGCCTGATCTAGCCCGCCTGGCTCATAGCGCGCGGCCGCCCGTCGTCGTCAGGAAATGGGCCTTGTGCGGCGGTGCGCCGGAGGGGAAGGCGGTGCGGGCGCTAGGCAAGAACGCGAATCTGCGAGCGCAGATCTGCCGATCCGGACCTGACGCCTGCCGGCGGGTCCCGCAATCGGTGGGCAGTGAGAGTGATTGAAGCTTGGCTGCCGGGGCATTCCGCCCGCTGCTGTCTCAGCGCGGCGGATACCTGAGCCGCGACTATTTGGTGCGGAAGGTGATCCGGCCCTTGCTGAGGTCGTAGGGGGTCAGTTCCACCTTGACCTTGTCGCCGGTCAGAATACGGATGTAGTGCTTGCGCATGCGGCCAGAGATGTGAGCAGTGATCATGTGCCCATTCTCCAGTTCCACTCGAAACATGGTGTTGGGCAGGGTCTCGGTGACCACGCCTTCCATTTCGATGACATCTTCCTTCGACATACCGCCTCGAGCTCACAAAAAAGACCCGGAATTGTGCACTAAAGTCGCTCTGCCTGCCAGCGCCTTGGCGAATTGGCCGCCCTTCAGCATGGTGGCAGGAGGCTAGCCCGGGTGCCCCTGCATTTGTTGGAAAGCCGCTTCCCGGAGCGCTTCCCGGCCACTCATCTGGCCGAACGTCATCCCAATGGGCTGCTGGCGCTGGGCGGCGACTTGCGTCCCGCCAGATTGCTCGCGGCCTACAGACACGGGATTTTTCCCTGGTTCTCCGAAGGCGAGCCGCCGCTTTGGTGGGCCCCCGATCCCCGCTGCGTGCTGCTGCCCGCAGAGATTCACCGCTCCCGGCGCTGGTTGCGCTGGCTGCGCGGCTGCGACTGGGAGATCAGTGCAGATCGCGACTTTGCCGCGGTGATCGAGGGCTGCGCGGCGCCGCGTGAGCCTGGCGGGGGCACCTGGATCATTCCAGCCATGGTCGACGCCTATAGCGAGCTGCATCGGCTGGGCTACGCCCACTCGCTCGAGGTCCGGGCCGAACAGCGGCTGATTGGCGGTTTGTACGGGGTCAGCATCGGTGGGGCCTTCTTCGCCGAATCGATGTACTCCCTTCGCAGTGAAGCGTCCAAGGTGGCGCTGGTTGCGCTGGCGCTGCAG